>NZ_JBIUAQ010000009.1:0-28935 GCF_044547565.1 Amycolatopsis sp. NPDC052450
AACGCCCGGTCCCATTCCGAACCCGGAAGCTAAGCCTGACAGCGCCGATGGTACTGCAACCGAAGGGTTGTGGGAGAGTAGGACACCGCCGGACTAACCTTGAAACAAAGGTCTGGGACCTGGTCGAGAACCCCGAGTTCTCCCAGGTCCCAGACCTTTTTTCATACCCATCGCCGCCAGGCGACAGCAAAGGTCCCCTGCTCTCCCCGCGGTCTGGCTCAGATTTGCCGGCCGACCGCACGTCGGCGCACAGGCGACGAGAAGACCAGCGAAGTCGTCGTCTCCCCATAGCGCTGCATCCGCTCTACGAGCTCCTCCAGATCCGCGGTGTTCCGGCAGGCGACCCGCACGAGCCAGCACTCGTCACCCGTGACGTGATCGGCGTCGAGCACCTGTGGCAGCGCGAGGATGGTTTCGCGGAAGCGAGCCGTGTCGAGGCTCCGTACCTTCGCCCGGACTATCGCCTCGATCGGTAGCCCGAGCTTCGTCAGGTCGACGCCGGCCGAGTATCCGGTGATGATCCCCTTCTCCTCGAGCCGGCGGACTCGCTCGGTCACCGCGGGTGCGGACAGCGACACCCGCCGGCCGAGCTCCGAGAAGGTCAACCGGCCGTCGGACTGGAGCAGTTCGAGTAACTGCCAGTCGAGATCATCGAGGTTCACGGAACTCCAGGTCGATCGTCATGCCCACCAGGGTTCTCCAGGCTAACCGGCGGTGAGACCTCGATTCTCCGATGTTCGGATTGCACAGTGATCAGCAGGATTGAGGTATGACGACCGAACCCCGCGTACTGATGTTTCCGGCTCTGGACAGTGCGACCGCGGCCGCGCACCTGCGAGCCGAACTCGCCCTCGAGGTGGACCCCGACGACCTTGTCCAAGACCTCACGTCTGATGCTCAGGGCGGGTACGTGATCGTCGAGACCCGAGCCCCCGGAGCCTTCGCGTCGGCTCGCATCCCCGGAGCGATCAACCTCCCGTACCGGGACATGACGCCCGAGTCGGTCAGCGAACTGGACCGCGGCGTCGTCTACGTCTGCTACTGCGAGAGCATCCACTGCAACGCCGCGACCAAGGGAGCCCTGAAACTCGCGGAGCTCGGCTTCAAGGTCAAACGCCTGTCCGGCGGCATCGCCGCCTGGCAAGCAGCCGGCTATCCCGTTGAACGGGACACCTTGGCGCTCGCCCTCACCGCCGCGCCCTCCCCACGCTGCGCCTGCTGACCCGGGGGAGCAGGGGACCTTTGCTACCGCCTGGCTCGGAGCGATAGCAAAGGTCCCCTGCTCTCCCGGGGTCGTAGGCTGGTGAGGTGACCGCTCCCAAGTTGCTCGTCATCCAGCCGGATGCATCTGACCCGATCGGCCCACTCGGCGACTGGCTCACCGAGGCGGGAGCCGAGCTCGACATCCGGTTGCTGCCTGATCAGACCCTCCCCGCCGATCTTGATGGGTACGGGGGCGTCGTATGCCTCGGTGGCGGGATGGGAGCCAACGATGACCACGCATATCCGTGGCTCGCGGATGTGCGGAAGTTTCTTTCGAAGGCTGCGGGCGCGCGTATCCCGACGCTCGCGATCTGTCTCGGCGGCCAGCTTCTGGCGGTGGCGCTGGGCGGCAGCGTCGCGACAGGCGATCAAGGGCCTGAGGTCGGCCCAGGACTTGTGTCCAAGAAGGACGCTGCCTGGATCGACCCGCTCTTCGCGGACTTGCCGCTCATGCAAGACGTCCTGCAGTTCCACAACGACGCGATCACCCGGTTGCCCGCGGGCGCCGAGCTCCTGGCCTCCTCGCCGCGGTATGCCTACCAGGCCTTCCGGTTCGACCGTTGTGCCTACGGTGTCCAGTTCCATGTCGAGACGACGCCGGACGTGGTCCTCGACTGGGCGCGGCAATCGCCGGAAATGGCGGAACTCACCCGGCCGGACGTACTGACCCCGGAAAACCTCGCCCGCGTGCATGCCGATATCACCGAAACCTGGCGACCGTTCGCCCATCGCTTCGTCCGACTGGTGTCCGGTGACCTCGCCCCGGCTGCGGACCGTCAACGTACATTGCCGATGGCTTAACGACTTATGTCTCAAATGCGTATGGGTTATTAACACTCCGGTCTGACCGTCAGGTACCTTGCGAAGGGAATTTCGAAGGGTTCGGAGGTCGGGGTGGAGCCCTCAGTGTTGGTCGTGCTCGTCGTCGTCACGGCCCTAATTTTCGATTTCACGAACGGGTTCCACGACACGGCCAACTCGATGGCGACGTCGATCGCCACCGGGGCGTTGCGTCCCAAAGTCGCGGTGACGATCTCCGCGGTGCTGAACCTGGTCGGAGCCTTCCTGTCGGTCGAAGTGGCCAAGACCATCTCGAATGGACTGGTCGACGACACCAAGATCGGACCGGCGATCGTGTTCGGTGGGCTGGTCGGGGCGATCGTATGGAACCTGGTCACCTGGTTCGTCGGACTACCGTCCAGCTCGTCCCACGCGCTGTTCGGCGGGCTGATCGGCGCCACGTGGGTGTCGGCCGGAACGGACTCCGTCCATTTCGGAAAGATCGTCGAGAAGGTGCTGGTCCCAGCGGCGCTGTCGCCGGTCTTGGCCGGCCTCGCCGCGATGGTCGTGACGTACTTCGTCTATCGGATCTTCGTCCGCCGCGGCCGCACTGCCGGTTTCCGAGTCGGGCAGATCATCTCGGCTTCGCTGGTCTCGCTCGCCCACGGTACGAACGACGCGCAGAAGACCATGGGTGTCATCACGCTGACGATGATCACCGCAGGAACCCTCCCCGCCGGGGCCGGGCCGCCGCTCTGGGTGATCGTCAGCGCGGCCCTGGCGCTGGCGCTCGGCACATACTTGGGCGGCTGGCGAATCACCTACACGCTGGGTAAAGGGCTGACGGACATCGCCGGCCCGCAGGGCTTCGCCGCACAGACCAGCTCGGCGGCGGTCATCCTCGCTTCGACGAACTTCGGCTTCCCGCTTTCGACCACTCACGTCTGTTCTGGAGGCATCGTCGGCTCCGGCGTGGGCAGGAACGAGTCACCGGTCCGCTGGCGCACGGCCGGTCGCATGGTGACCGCCTGGCTGTTCACGCTTCCGGCAGCGGCCATCGTCGGTGCCGGGGCCGGTCTCGTGACCTCGACGGGCACGGTGGGGACGATCTCCGTCGGTGTCGCCGGCCTGGCGATCGGCATCGGAATCTACCTTCTTTCCCGCCGGAGTCCGGTCAACGCCGGCAGTTTCACCACTCCCGCCCCGCCCCTTCCTGAACCTGAAGTCGGCAGGATCGCCGCCTAGCGAAGCAAGGGACCTTTGGTATCGCCGCGCGAAGGCGATACCAGCCGCGCGAAGGCGATACCAAAGGTCCCTTGCTCCCTTGCGCGTCCGTCTGGTCATGGCCGGAAGGGCGACTACGGTGGAAGCCGATGGTTGAGCGCGCCAGGCCGACCGCTTCCGTGGCGAGATACGGCTTCACCGATCCCCGTGCCGACGGGCAGCTGCGTGCTGCCGGTTGGTGGACCGAATCCGGCCCGGACGGCCCCGCGGCTGACGTGTTGTCGGCACTCTCCCGCGCGGCGGATCCAGATCTTGCTCTGAGTGGGCTGGACCGGATCCGGGAAGCGGACCCGTCCACCTGGGACGAGCTCGACCAGGCGCTCCGCACCAACCGCACCTTCCGCGGCCGGATGCTCGGTGTCTTGGGCACTTCGAGCGCGCTCGCGGACTTCCTGGTCGCGAACACCGACTGCTGGAAGACACTCGAACGCGAGAAGAGCGCCGAGCCGGATCAGTACGTGAACAGCCTCCTCGAGCATCTACGGCCGGAAGGGGAACTGCTCACGGGGCTTGAGTCGGAACAGGCTCTTCGCATCGGATATCGGGAGCTGCTCCTCGGAATCGCGGCCGCCGACCTCGGGCATCTGGTCGAACCCGGCCTCCGTCAGCCGCCCTATGCCGAGATCGGCGCACAGCTCACCACGCTGGCCGAGGCCGCCTTGACAGTAGGACTTCGGGTCGCCGAGGCTGAGGTGGGCGCCGGGGTCGACGGCCGGCTCGCTGTGATCGCGATGGGTAAATGCGGTGGTCGAGAGCTGAACTATGTAAGCGACGTGGATGTCATCTTCGTCGGTGACGGAGATCTTTCGGTCTCCACGCGGCTGGCCAGCACGATGATGCGCGTGGTCGGCAAGGCCTGTTTCGAGGTCGATGCGGCGTTGCGTCCCGAGGGCAAGGCGGGCGCCTTGGTCCGGACTCTCGACGGACATGCCACTTACTATCAGAAGTGGGCCAAGACCTGGGAGTTCCAGGCTTTGCTCAAGGCACGGCCGGTCGCAGGCGATGCCGAGCTCGGGCGCCAGTACGCGGAGATGGTCGCGCCGAAGGTGTGGGCGGCGGCCGATCGGGAGAATTTCGTTCCCGAAGTGCAGAAGATGCGGCGGCGCGTCGAAGGCCATGTGCCTTCCGCGCACGCCGAGCGAGAGCTGAAGCTCGGGCGTGGAGGCCTTCGCGACGTCGAGTTCGCCGTGCAATTGCTGCAACTGGTCCATGGCCGGATCGACGCGGAGCTACGTTCTCCGTCCACGATGGACGCACTCGCCGCCTTGGGGGAAGGCGGGTACGTCGGCCGTAAGGATGCCGCGGAGCTCGCCTCCTCGTACGAGTTCCTCCGGACCATCGAGCATCGGCTCCAGCTTCGCCGGCTACGGCGTACGCACCTGTTCCCTGCCGCCTCGGACTCCAGCGAGTTGCGGACGATCGCGAGGGCGAGCGGCGTGCGGCCCGCCCGTGGCAGAAGCGAAGGTGACGCGTTGCTGGCGGAATTCCGCCGCCATCTGCAGAGCATCCGCCGCCTTCACGAGAAACTCTTCTACCGGCCGCTGCTGCAATCGGTCGCGAACGTGCCGACCGAAGCGCTACGGCTTACTACGAAACAGGCGGAGAGCCGCCTCGCCGCACTCGGTTACGCCGCGCCGGACGGGGCGCTGCAGCACATCAAGGCGCTGACCGCGGGAATGTCGCGTCGGGCGGCCATTCAGCAGGCACTGCTGCCGGTCCTGCTGGATCTTCTCGCCGACACGCCAGATCCCGACCGTGGACTTCTGTCCTACCGGAAGGTCTCGGAAGCGCTCGAAGAAACGCCTTGGTACCTGAGGGTTCTCCGTGACGAGGGGGCCGTCGTCGAGCGGCTCGCGTTCCTGCTGGGCACGTCCCGGCTGGTGCCGGACCTGCTGGCGAGAGCGCCGGAAGTCCTGCAGCTGCTCGGTGATCCCGCGCGGCTGGCCGGCCGCACTCCGGCCGAAGTAGCCACTTCGCTGCGAGCCGCGGTGCGGCGCCAGCCGGGTTTGAATGCCGCTGTCGCGGCGGCGAGATCACTTCGGCGACATGAGATGTTGCGGATCGCATCGGCAGACCTGCTAGGACTGCTCGACGTCCCAGCCGTCTGTGAGGCGTTGTCGAGTGTCTGGGCCGCCGTTTTGCAGGGCGCCTTGGCCGCTGCTTTTCGCCAGCGTCAGGCGGAACTCGGCCAGACGCCCGCGAAGATCGCTGTCATCGGTATGGGGCGTCTCGGCGGAGCGGAACTCGGCTATGGATCCGACGCGGACGTCCTCTTCGTATGCGAGCCCGCCGAAGGGGTGTCGGACTCTGAAGCAGCGAAGTTCGCTTCCTCTGTTGCCGAGACGGTGCGCAAGATCCTCGGTGCGCCCAGTCCCGACCCGGCGTTGGTCGTCGACGCCGATCTCCGGCCGGAGGGGCGGAGCGGTCCGTTGGTGCGGACCCTCGAGTCCTACCGCAGCTATTACGGGCGGTGGGCCGAGGTCTGGGAATCCCAAGCGCTGCTCCGCGCCCGGTTCATCGCCGGTGACGACGATCTTGGTGCACGGTTCATCGAGATGATCGACCCCATTCGCTACCCGCAGGAGGGCCTCGACGCGGTCCGGGTGAGGGAGATCAGGCGGATCAAGGCGCGGGTGGAGACCGAACGGATGCCCAAGGGCGCCGACCCGACCCGGCACACGAAGCTCGGGCGTGGAGGGCTCGCCGACGTGGAGTGGACCGTGCAGCTCATCCAGCTGCGTCACGGGCATCAGGTCGAAGGGCTACGGACCACCTCGACGATCGAGGCGCTGAGGGCCGCGGGGGAGGCTGGGCTCGCCGGGCCCGCCGAGATCGAATCCCTGACCGAGGCATGGCTGCTGGCGACGCGTGTCCGTAACGCCGGGATGCTGGTCAGGGGTAAAGCCGTCGACGAGATCCCCAGCTCAGGTCGAGACCTCGCCGCGGTCGCACGAGTGCTCGGCTACTCGGCCGACGACGATCCAGGCGAGTTCCTCGATGCCTACCGGCGGACGACGCGACGTGCCCACGCAGTTGTGGAGACCCTCTTCTACCAGGGCTGATCGGTGCTGACCTGCGGTAAGTGAGCAAGGGACCTTTGCTGTCACTTGCCACGGGTGGTCGAGGCGGTAGCAAAGGTCCTTTGCTCACACTCGGCGTCGAGGACGGAGAGCGGCACTTACAGTGGACCGGTGACTGTGCGCGAGCCATTTCGCACCCGGATCAAGGTGCGCCACTACGAGCTGGACACTCTCGGCCATCTCAACCACGCCGTCTACCACTCGTACGGCGAGGTCTCCAGACTCGAGCTGATGGAGCTCGCAGGTGGCCTCAACTCGGGCATGCGCGACGCCAATCTCGCCTTCGTGCTGCTCGAGTCCCACATCGTGTTCCGGCGCGAGCTTCGGGCCGGCGATGTCGTCGACGTGACCTGCGACGCCAAGTTCGGTACCGGCAAGACCTTCCACATGGACTCGAACATCTACAAGATCGACGGCATCCTCTCCGCGGAGATCACGTGCACCTTGGGACTGATGGATCTCGAACAACGCAAACTCGTGGATGACCCGCGTGGCCGTATCGAGCGAGCGGGCGTCGATCTGAAGGTTCTTTCCACTTCCGAGTAGTCGCGCCGTGTAGATCCAAACAAGAAACGCCGGTGGTGAGGGCGTTTCCGCACCTCACCACCGGCGTGCTCTTGGTGTTGCTACCGCACGACTTACACGTCGTAGTACAGCGAGAACTCGTACGGGTGCGGGCGCAGCCGCAGCGGGTCGATCTCGTTCTCACGCTTGTAGGAGATCCACGTGTCGATCACGTCGGGGGTGAACACGCCACCCTCGAGCAGGTAGTCGTGGTCGGCTTCCAGCGTGTCGAGAACCGCCCCGAGGTCGCCAGGGACGAGCTTGACGTTCTGGGCCTCCTCCGGCGGGAGCTCGTAGAGATCCTTGTCGATGGGCTCCGGCGGCTCGATCTTGTTCTTGATGCCGTCGAGGCCGGCCATCATCATCGCCGAGAACGCCAGGTACGGGTTGCCGGACGAGTCCGGGCACCGGAACTCGGCGCGCTTGGCCTTCGGGTTGTTGCCCGTGATGGGGATACGGACACATGCCGACCGGTTCCGCTGCGAGTACACCAGGCTGACCGGTGCCTCGAAGCCCGGCACGAGCCGGTGATACGAGTTGACGGTCGGGTTGGTGAAGGCCAGCAGGCTCGGCGCGTGCTTGAGCAGACCGCCGATGTAGTGACGGGCCGTGTCGGACAGGCCTGCGTACCCCGACTCGTCGTGGAACAGCGGCGTGCCGTCCTTCCACAGCGACTGGTGGCAGTGCATGCCCGAGCCGTTGTCACCGGCGAGCGGCTTCGGCATGAAGGTCGCGGTCTTGCCGGCGGCGAACACGGTGTTCTTCACGATGTACTTGAACAGCTGCAGGTCGTCCGCAGCGTGCAGCAGCGTGTTGAACTTGTAGTTGATCTCGGTCTGACCGGCGGTGCCCACCTCGTGGTGCGCACGCTCGATCTCGAAACCGGAGCCCTGCAGGTTGCGGACGATCTCGTCACGCAGGTCGGCGAAGTGGTCGACCGGCGGGACGGGGAAGTAGCCGCCCTTGAACTTCGTCTTGTAACCCTGGTTGCCGCCCGGCACGTCGGCACCGGTGTTCCACCAGCCCTCGACGGAGTCGATCTCGTGGAACGAGGCGTGCTCGGCGGAGTCGAACCGGATCGAGTCGAAGATGTAGAACTCGGCTTCCGGACCGAAGAACACGTTGTCAGCGACGCCGTACTCGGAGATGTACTGCTCGGCCTTGCGCGCGATGTTGCGCGGGTCGCGGCTGTACGCCTCACGGGTGAACGGGTCGTGCACGAAGAAGTTCAGCGAGAGCGTCTTCGCCTTGCGGAACGGGTCGATACGCGCCGTTTCGGGGTCCGGGAGGAGCAGCATGTCGGATTCGTGGATCGACTGGAACCCGCGCACCGAGGAGCCGTCGAAGGCGAGGCCTTCTTCGTAAGCTTCCTCGTTGAACGCCTTCGCCGGAACGGTGAAGTGCTGCATAACGCCGGGCAGGTCGCAGAACCTGACGTCGACGACCTCTACGTTCTCGTCGGCGATAAGGCGCTGAATGTCGTCTGGAGTAGTGGGCACCCTCGGTGACTCCTTCTCGTTCGTTGCCGGCGGCAGTACTCTCTTCGGCTCACGCTAAGAGCGCGGTGTTGCCCGACCGTCACCCGTATGTTTCGCCGGTGTTAACGGGGCGGCGATATCGGGTAGTCGACCAGGGCGAATGTGGCCCGCGCCACCGGCATACCCTGGATGGGTGGCGAGATGGACCGGAGAATGGCTACCCGGAGCCGGGGATGGAACGACGGCCGGTGGCGAGGGTACGCAGCGGTGGCGTGGTGAGCGACTCGGCTTGCCCCAATCGGGTGTCGGCTCGGTGGCGGGCGGCGGTGCACGTCTTCTGGGGCTGATCATCGATTTGGTGCTCGCCTCGCTGGTCACCACCCTCTTCGTGACACCCAGCCTTCAGGATCCGGCGGTCATGCAGACGTTCAATCTCTGGTCGGTCGCCGTCTGGGCGGCGATCACGGCCATTCCCGCGGCTTTCTTCGGCTTCACCCCCGGTATGGCAGCGGTCGGGATCCGCGTCGCCAGGCTCGACGGCGCGCAAATGGTCGGTGTGTGGCGTGCCGTCGTCCGGGCGGCGCTGACGTTCGTGATCATTCCGGCGGCGATCCGCAACATCGACGGCCGAAGCTGGCTCGACCGGCTGACCGGCACCGTCGTGATCCGCATGCGGTGACCGCGGACGGAGAGCAAGGGACCTTTGCTCTCGCCGGAGGAAACGGCTGCCGAACCGGCTGCGGTCAGGCGGCCGGGGCTGCGGGGGCGCAGCCGACATCCGGAGGTGGTCGTTGACGAGCGCGGCGGTGGGCTGCTCGCAGTTCCTGGACCACTACCAGTGGCTCGTCTCGTAGCCGGGCGGGACTTACCTGGACGACGATAAGGCCTGGTGCGACAAGCGCCGGCGCCTCGGACACCTTGTCCGGTTCGAGAGCGACCTCGTCATAGCGAACTTGCACGGCGACGCCGACCTGTGGCCACCAGGCGTCAGCGACCCCGACTACCTCCCCATCCGAAGTTCGTAGCTCTGCATTCCGCGCGGGGCCGGGCAAGCCACTGCGCTCGAGTACGGACTCCAGCCATTGCTCGACTGCGGAGTCGACGCCGTCTTGGAGGGCGTTGACGACGATTCGGGGCAGTGCCGAGCCGATCGTGCTGGCTTGCGCCAGTTCGTCTCGGAGTTCCTCTGGAGTGCAGAGCCCACGATGGACCGCGTCGTGGATCATCTCGCGCACCGTCTTGAGTTCGTCCATGCGCCGAGCCGCGTCGATCAGGGCCCGGGCGAGTGGAGCTACGGGCAGTCCGTCGATCTCAACTGGTTCCGGCAGGTGGATCGTTCGCTCGACGACGGCGAACCCCCAGGTGGCGACCTTGCTCCGATGAGGAATCAAGGTGTGGGCCCGTCTTTCGGGCGGGAGTCTTCGGACTCCGTACAGCCTGGCGGCCTGTACTCCGGTGAGCATCGCCTCTGGGCCTGCGTGGGTCAGGGCGGCTTTCAAGAGTTGACGGCTGGTCGGCGCGGCGTTGGTCAGGAGGATGACGCCGGGGATCGGACGTCGCCATGGACCGCCTTCGCGGCAACGGCGAGAGATCCAGGAATGGGAGTGCCCCAGGGCGACAAGCTTCGCCCGGGCGGCCACGCCGTCCGGGAACATCGCTGCCAGCGCCGTCTCCCGGGCGCTCGAGGTTTTGTCCACTCGGTGATCATGCGACCACGCACCGACAGTTTTTGTCCGGAGACGAATCAGGGGTCCTTTGGTACCGCGTGCGGTACCAAAGGACCCCTGATTCTCGCTTGGTCAGCGGCGGCGGATGGTGCGCTGGACGTTGCGCATCTTCGCGCCGGCAGGCATCGGACCCTTGGGCATCGCGGCGCCGCGGCTGCCGAGGGCGGCCAGCTTCGCTTCCAGCGCGTCGACCTGGGCGGGCTTGAGGTTCCGCGGGAGCTTCATGAGGTGGCTCTGCAGCTTTTTCAGCGGCACCTGCTGGTCTTCGTTCCCGATGATCACGTTGTAGATCGGAGTCTCACCGATCAAGCGGGACACACGCTTCTTCTCCTGCGCGAGCAGGGACTTCACGCGGTGCGGCGCGCCCTCGGCGACGAGCACGACGCCCGGCCCGCCGAGTACCCGGTGCACGGCGTCGAGCTGAGTCGTGGCCGCGACGGTCGGCGTCACCTTCCAGCGGCCTCGCATGTTCTCGAGTGCCCAGGCCGCAGCGCCCGGCTGTCCGTCGGCTTTCGAGTACACGGTCTTCTGGACCCGCCTGCCGAAGATGATCACAGCGGCGAGCGCGCCGAGCAGAATGCCCAGCGGCAGCACGACCCAGTGGACGTCGAAGATGAACCCGATGCCGAACACGACACCCGTGATGACCAGGAGTGATCCGACCATCCAGGGGATGAGCGCCTTGTCTTCCTTGCGCTGCATCTTGAAGGCCTCGAAGATCTGCCCGCGGCGAGCCTTGCTCGCGGCACGCTTCTCCTTCTTGGCCAGCTTCGCTGCTTCCTTGTCCTGCTTTCCCGCCATGTGTCCAGGATACGGCCGCGTGCCCTGCGACGATCCCGTCGGGCCCTCTGCGAGGATCGGGGCGTGGTTAGCGCATCGTCCCCGAAGAGTCGTCCAGGCCTGCTCGATGGGCTCGATCCCGAGCAACGTGCCGCCGCCTGCGCGCCGAGGGGGCCGGTCTGTGTCCTCGCCGGAGCGGGGACCGGCAAGACGCGGACGATCACGCATCGCATCGCCCACCTGGTCCGTTCCGGCCATGTCGCCGCTGGTCAGGTGCTCGCAGTCACCTTCACGACCCGTGCCGCGGGCGAGATGCGCGCTCGCCTTCGGGGCCTGGGTGTCGACGCCGCCCAGGCGCTCACCTTCCACGCGGCCGCCCGCCGCCAGCTTCGGTACTTCTGGCCACAGGTAGTCGGGGATCGGCCTTGGGAGCTGCTCGAGAACAAGTTCCGTTACATCAGCCAAGCCGCCAACAAGGCCGGTCTCGGCACCGAAACGGAGCTGCTGCGCGACCTCGCCAGTGAGATCGAGTGGAGCAAGGCCTCTTTGGTATCGCCGGACGACTATCCGGCGGTCGCCTCGCGGACGCAGCGGGACACCCCGGCACCCGCGTCGCAGGTAGCGGAGGTCTACCGCAACTACGAGAAGGTCAAGAACGCTGCCCAGGTTCTCGACTTCGACGACCTGCTCCTGCACACCACCGCAGTCCTCGAGGAGCACACGGTGGTGGCCCAGGAGTTCCGCGAGCGCTACCGCTGCTTCGTCGTCGACGAGTACCAGGACGTCACCCCGCTGCAGCAGCGGCTGCTCGACGCGTGGCTCGGTGGCCGCGACGACTTGACCGTCGTCGGCGACGCCAACCAGACCATCTACTCGTTCGGTGGTGCTTCTCCGCGGCCGCTGCTGGAGTTCACGCGAAGGTTCCCCGAGGCGACGGTCGTGAGGCTGGAGCGAGACTACCGGTCGACTCCGGAGGTCGTGGCTCTCGCCAATCAGGTGATCGGTGCCGCGCGTGGCCGTCCCGCGGGGTCGAGGTTGAAACTCGTCGGCCAGCGTCCTTCGGGTCCGGTCCCGCGTTTCGCCGAGTACGACGACGAGACCGCCGAGGCGGCCGCTGTCGCACGCAGGATCCGTGATCTGCTCGACAGCGGAGTGGCGGCCAGCGAGATCGCGGTGCTCTACCGAGTGAACGCCCAGTCGGAGGCCTACGAGCAGGCGCTGGCGGAGCTCGGCATTCCGTACCTGGTCCGTGGTGGTGAGCGCTTCTTCGCCAGGGCCGAGGTCCGGCAGGCGATGTCCGCGTTGCGGATGGCGTCGACCGATGCCGACACCGGCGAGCTGGTGACCCGGGTTCGCTCCGTCCTGGCGAAGGTCGGGCTCACCGATCAGCCTCCTGCCGGAGGTGCGGCGAAAGAGCGGTGGGACGCGCTTCTGTCGATCGTCGAGTTGGCCGAAGAGCTGGCTTCCACCGTCGATGACGCGGATCTGCCCCGCTTCGTGGCGGAGCTCGAACAGCGGGCGACCGCGCAGCATCCGCCGACGGTGGAGGGCATCACCCTCGCCTCGCTTCACGCGGCGAAAGGTCTCGAATGGGACGCTGTGTTCCTCGTGGGGCTCGCCGAGGGGACCGTGCCGATCCTTCACGCTGACGGTGATGACGCGGCAATCGAAGAAGAGCGCCGGCTCTTCTATGTCGGTGTCACTCGAGCACGAGAGCACCTCTCGCTGTCGTGGGCCTTGGCCAGGACGGCGGGAAACCGCCGCAATCGGCGGCGCAGCCGCTTCCTCTACGGCCTGATCCCCGAAGACCACCCGGCGGCGAGGGTCGCCCGATCGCAACAGCCGAAGCAGTCCGGCAACAAGGCCCGGTGCCGGGTGTGCGGTGGGCCGCTGCTGGAGACATTGGACATCAAGCTGGGTCGTTGCTCCCGTTGCCCGTCCAACGTGGATGAACAGCTGCTCGAGAAGTTGAAGTCCTGGCGTGGCGAGCGTTCCCGTGAGCTCAAGGTGCCGGCGTTCGTCGTTTTCACGGACGCGACGCTGGTCGCCATCGCCGAGCAGCGACCGACCGATGACACTGCCTTGTGCGCCATCTCCGGGATCGGCGCGACGAAGCTCGAACGCTTCGGAGCGGAGGTTCTCGACGTGGTACGGGCCTCTGTGGAGACTTGACCGCGTCCCAGGCTTGATCCACGCGGCGAACCCGCTGCTCAGAGCCGATCTTCGTAGCTTCGACGGATTTTCTGGAAAATAAGTTGCCCCGGTGCGGCCGGTGGCAATAACCTGCTGGTACCGGGCGGGAAGCGCCTGGTCTGGGGAAGAACTTCTACAACACAGCGTAGACCGCAGGGCGGTTCGCGCGCGACAGAGAAAGGTGGTGCCGGTGAAATGACGATCAACATGATGCTCACGAACCCCGGCACCCGTCTGTCTTGCGTCGCGGAAGTCCCGCAGGCACAGCGCCAGGGCGCCTTCATGTCCGTGAGCATCCTTGCCGCCCGCGGCACTCAGCGTCTCAACCGGGGCTGGGTCACCGCCGACGAGACCTTCACGCACGCTGCCGCCTTCGGTGGAGCGTACGTGAACGGTGGCGTCGATCTGCCGGTCATCAAGCAGTTCCGTGTTCCGTTGTCCAAACGGGAGCGAAGTTCCTGACCTAGTCAGGATCAGAGGCTCACGAAGGCCGCGGAACCGGTTACCGGATCCGCGGCCTTCGTGTTTTTTGCTGCACAAACAAGTTGGCTGCACAACCTAATTGGGGTTCAGCGTTGTCCAGTTCCACCGTGAGTACGAAATCCGTTACGGCACAGAGGAGTGCACTTATGTCATCGGCCATAGCTTTCGCGCCGGGGGAGGCCCTGCCTTTCGCCGACGCAGGCGTCGTCGACCTGCTCGACGCCATCGACTCGCCTGAGTCGATGCTTCCCTGCCGTTCGGGCGACGCGGACCTTTGGTTCGCCGAGTCGCCGGCAGAACTCGAGCGCGCGAAGGCGTTCTGCGCGGACTGCCCGGTTCGTTCCGCCTGCCTCGCGGGCGCCCTTTCGCGGCGGGAGCCGTGGGGTGTCTGGGGCGGCGAAATCTTCGAGCGTGGCGTTGTCGTCGCGCGGAAGCGGCCCCGTGGCCGCCCCCGGAAGAACCCGGTCGTCGAGCCCGCCGCCGAGGCTCGTCCCGTCGCCCGCAAGGTCGAGCGGAGCGCAGCGGCATGACCGTCGAACTCATCACCACCAGGGATTACGAGGCGCGGACGGGTTACCGCACTGTCGCGCCGGCCAAGTTGAACGAGATCAAGGTCGAGGAGACCAGCGAGATGTTGCTTTATGAAGAACTGTCCAGGGCCCGAATACGAGACCTCGAGGAGGGAGTCCGCGCGCAGCGGGCTCGGAGCGGTCCACGCGCCGCACGCAGGTGGACCAAGGTCGCCCGCTGGGCGACCCGGGGAGCCGAGCGCTTCCAGGCCTGACCACTCGGGGGAGCAGGGGACCTTTGCTATCGCGGTGCGACAGCAAAGGTCCCCCGCTCCCTTTTTGGGAAGTGGTGCGGCTGGGCGTGGTGTTCACTGGGGGAATGGCCGTACACACGCATGACGACATCGACTGGGCCGATCGGCTTCGATCGCTTCGCATGGCCGAGGCACTCGACGCCGAGCCGATGCGGGCGGCGGCCCGGCGGCTGCTTGAGGGCATGCCGGAGGGGCCGACCATCCTCGACGTCGGCTGCGGCGCGGGTGGGATGAGCGTGCTTTTCGCCGAGGAGTTCGCGTCTGTCGGCGCCAAGATCGTGCTGGTCGACGCGACCGAGCACCTGCTGGCCGAGGCACACAGGGTCGTCACTGCGGCCGCGGGGGATAGGGCCGCCGTCGAGACGGTCCATGCCGACGTGGCCGACGAAGGGTTGCCCGCCAAGCTTCCTCCCGCCGATCTGGTCTGGGCTTCCCGCGTGGTCCATCACCTGCCCGATCAGCAGGCGGCCATCGGCACCCTCGCCCGGCTCGCCCGCCCCGGCGGGCTGGTCGCCATCGCCGAGGGTGGCTTGGACTTCAACTGCCTTCCCTGGGATCTCGGCATCGGCCGTCCCGGGCTCGAGGAGAGGCTGCTTGCCGCGCGCGGCGAGTGGTTCGCCGAGATGCGGGCAGGAATCCCCGGCTCTGTTTCCCTGCCCTACGGCTGGAACGTCGCGCTCCAACGGGCCGGTCTCGCCGACGTCGATTCCTTCGGCGTCCTCATCCACCATCCGGCGCCCGGGCCGGAGTTGCTTCGCGAGTTCGTCCTCGAACGGATGACCTGGCTGAACGACGTGGCGGGCGACCGCCTCGACGCTGAGGACCACGAGACCGTGGCAGCGTTGGTGGATCCGGCGAACCCAGCTTTCCTCGGCGCACGCCGGGACCTGTTCCTGTTGGGGGCGAAAACGGTCCACTGTGGACGGCGATCGTGAGTGATCAGCCCGGTTGCTCCTTGTGCGGCCGGATCCGCGGCGTCGACGAAGAGCCCGCGCAGACGCTCGCCTGGGTTTCCACCCGTGAGAAGAACGTCGTGCGCTGGATGTGCCCTGTCTGCGCTCGCCGCCACACCCGTGACATTGAGGGGAAGCTGCCCGACGAGTACTGGTGAGGCACTCAGGCGGCGTCGATCCGGCCGATCGTGAGGACCTTCGGCCGCGGTGTCCGTGCCGCTTCGCCGAACGCTCTGACAAGCTCGGCCGCGACTTCCATCGGGACGTTCTTCAGCTGGTCGATGGTGCAGCGGACCAGGACGGTCCCGGTCGCGGTCAGCGCCAGCGGGTGGAAATTCGCGGCGCCTTCTTTCGGGGCGCGGAACTGCCACGCCAGACCGATGTCGTCCCACCAGGCATCGGCAGAGCCGATGGGACGCCCGCGCCTGTCGCAGAGCGTCGTGTTCCACGACGGCGAGGGCAGCGGGCAGCCGCTGAGAACCTTTTCCGCCAGCCCATGCGCGTAGGTCTCTTCTGGATCGACGCGTCGCAGAGCCGCTCGGACCGCAGCCGAACCTCGCCGGTTACCGGAATCGAGCTCCTCGCTGAGCTCTTCGAGCGTGCACAGACCCCAGTACAGGGGTAGCGAGATCAGCTCGTCGATCCTCGCGGGATCGAGCTCCAGCCGGGCCAGATCGAGTGCGGCCCTGGCCGGCGGGGCGAACGGGACGCCATCGATCAAGGTCGGCGGCGGCATTCGCGTGGTTCTTCGGGGCAGCATGCCAGGCTCCGCCGGGACGCGCCGATAGTCGGGGACAAGGAGATGGACCTCCCGTGTTCCCTGGCAGTCGACGCCTCGTGCGCGCAGCGCGTCGGCGCCCGTCACCACCACGTCCGGCCCGAACCGCGCGACAGCGGCTTGTAGCAGCTGAAGCCGGGTGGGCGCGGAGTCGCGCAACAGGATCACACCCGGCATCAGCCTTCGCCAAGGACCGCCCGGCCCGCAGAGCTTCGCGGCGTAACGCGCGGTGACGCCCGCCTTCCGCAGCTCGCGGCTGGTGATGATCCCGGTTTCGCTGGTGTTACTGAGCGCCATGAGTCGGGCGCTTCGTGTAGTGGCCATGAATCGAGGATGACCGCTGGGCCGACCGGGTGGAACCACTTCCGCCAAGTTGTGGACAACTCGCCCGGACGACCCCGATTTCGGCCCAGTCGCACCGTTCCCTGTGGATAACTTCTCAGGCCGCGAAGCCCGGCTGCCACCGTTCGACGATCGCGCGGGCGGGGATCTCCGCGTCGAGCTGACAGAGGATGCCGGTCGATCCGGCGGTCACCCGGTGGATCATCAGATACTCGGGCGGCAGATTGAGGGAGCGGCCGATCCGGAAATCCCGGCCCCGGGTGTCGCCGACCCGGCCGGCCTGCCGCTGCATCCAGCGGCGCGTGAAGTGGAACGTGTCGCCCGCCAGCGGTTCGGTGAACGGCGCCAGGTACGCGAGCACGTCATCGGCCTGCAGATCCGCGTCGGCCCGGATGAAGCCGGACTCCCTGAGCAGCCGCATGAGCTTCGCGGACTCGCCGTCGAGCGCCAGCCTGGTCATCTCGCCGAGGTGCTGCGGAATCCCCTCGGGCAGCCGGGACACGCCGCCGAAGTCGATGACGCACAACCTGTCGTCGGCGGTCAGCATGAAGTTGCCGGGATGCGGGTCCGAATGCAGGAGCCGGGCGCGTTCCGGCGACGAATAGTGGAACTCGGTGAGCAGGCGGCCCGCGCGGTCTCGCGTCTCCTTGTCGCCGCCGGCGATGATCTTCGACAGCGGGGTGCCGGTGACCCACTCCGTGACGACGACCTTCGGAGCGCTGGCGACCACGCGAGGGATCAGGAACCCGGGCACGCCTTCGAACGCCTTCACGAAAGCGCGCTGGTTCTGGGCTTCCGCCTGGTAGTCGAGTTCTTCGTTCATCCGCTCGGCGAGTTCCGCCAGGAGCGGTTTCACCTCGGTTCCCGGCACGAAGGCCTGGAACAGCCTGCTGAAACGCTGGAGTTGTCGAAGGTCGCTCCGCAGGGCGTCGTCGGCTCCGGGGTATTGCACCTTGACGGCGACTTCGCGGCCGTCGTGCCAGGTCGCGCGGTGGACTTGGCCGATACTGGCGGACGCGGCCGGTTCGTCGTCGAAGGCCGCGAACCGCTGCTTCCACGTGCGTCCCAGCTGCTCGGCCAGCACCCGGTGGGTCTGCCGGGTGGGCATGGGCGGTGCGGCTGCTTGCAGCTTCGTCAGGGCCTCGCGGTAGGGCTTGGCCATCTCGTCCGGCACCGCGGCCTCGAAGACGCTCAGTGCCTGGCCGAATTTCATCGCGCCGCCCTTGAGCGTGCCCAGGACCTCGAAGAGCTGCTCCGCCGCCTTGGCGGACAGCGTCGCGTTGACCTCTTCGGCGCTTTGCCCGGTCAGCCGCCTGCCCCAGCCGCCGACCGCCCGCCCCGCTATGCCGAGCGGGATACTGGCCAGCTTCGCCGTTCGCGCCGCCCCGTTGCGGGGGATGGCGGCTTCACGGTCCTCGGCGTTGCGGGAGTCGGTCACCTTCGCGATTCTGCCTTGATTCACTCCGCCCGCGCAGCCTGTTGAGGGTGTGGGTGTGGGCTACGTCGCTCGTCGTATCACCGAGCGCCACAACCACATCCGGTGTGCGGCGGCCAGTCGCGATGGCGGATAGCCCCGTCGAAGAAGTCGATCTCGAGGGTGGCGTTCCACGCGGGCGGCGCCTGATCGGCGGGGGAGAGGAGCCGGAGGGCTTGCGCCGAGGCCAGTGCGGCGCACGCATGCACGGCGCCGAGGTCCGGCCGTTGCACGCGTCCCGCGAGCTGGGTCGCCACCCTCGGCCAGGAATCGTCGCGGGCGGCGCGATGCAGATCGGCGCAGCGCAGACAGCTGCTGCGACCGGGCACCACCAGCGGTCCGACGATGCCGATCCCGTCCCGGACGCGCACCGGCAGGTGACTGACCCCGTCACGGACGAGTTCGTCGACCACTTCGGGGGCCGGTACGACCGCGTCGGTGAGCAGGGCGAGCTCAGGTCGACGGTCCGAGTAGAGCCGGGTGGTCGACGTGTCCGCACCGGCCCGGCGCACCACCTGCGCCATCGCGTCCCGGCGCGGCATGCCGACCTCGGCTTCGGTGTAACCCGAGCCCAGGTCGCGTTCGTGAACCGTGCCCGACGCCCGGATGTCGATATGCCCGACCCCGCCGTTGGCGAGCAGGACGGCGATGGCCACGGCCAGCCTGCCGTCGCCGTGGATCGCCACCGCGGCGCGTTTGCGGCGTGCCGTCATGGCCGCTTGGTGATGGCGGGCACGGAGCGACCAGAGCCCTGTCTCCGCCCTCGGTCTCGGATGTCGCTGAGGCTGCCCCGCGTCGGTCAAGAGCCCGCGGGCCGTCAGATCGGTCATCAGGTCCCGCAGCTGTTCGTCGTGTTCGCTTTGCGCGAGCACGATGTCGTCCACGGCTCGCGTGCCGTCCAGTCCGCGGAGTGCTTCGGCCACCTCGGAGGCGACCCCGGCGAGCACCACCGCGTGTGCGGGGTCGAGGCCGATCTGAAGCTCACCGCTTCCCCGTTCCAGCACCTCCAGGCCGGGAAGCAGGGCCGGGAAGGCGGGCAGGATGATCGATCGCAGATCCGGTTCGCGCAGGTTCATGATCGCAGGATCGCACTGGCCCGCTAACCGCCCGCTAAGAAAAACGCGAGTTATCCACAGGTTGGCCCCGTTGTGGACAACTCGAGGCTGTGACCTTTCGGCCCTCGGAGTTGTCGGTGACTGGCCTTACCGTGGTCAAGTGGTCGAAGCACGGACGCCCTCGCTGAGGGGCCGGGACACGACGAATCCGTCGGACACTCCCGAACACAAGGTCGAGGTACGGCGTAGCCAACGCCGTCACCGGACCGTCACCGCGTACTGGGACGAGGACACCCTCGTCGTGCTGATCCCTGCCCGGATGACCCGGGCCGAGGAGAAGCACTGGGTAGCCGAGATGCAGCGCAAACTGCTGCGCAAGGGCCCGCGGCAGGCCTCGCCGCCGAAGGCCTCCGACGAGGCGCTGCTGGCGCGCTGCGCCGTGCTCTCGGCGAAGTATCTGGACGGGAAGGCGATACCCGCGAGCGTTCGCTGGGTGCCGCCGATGCGGACGAGGTGGGCGTCCTGCACACCGGTCGACGCGACGATCAGGGTCAGTGATCGCCTGCGCCGGGTGCCGGGATGGGTGCTGGACTACGTCCTCGTGCACGAACTCGCGCATCTGAAGGAACCAGGGCACAACGCGGCGTTCTGGGAGCTCGTTCGCCGTTATCCCAAGACCGAACGCGCCATCGGCTACCTGGAGGGTCTGTCCTCCGCCGCCGGTTGGGGCATCGCGGCGGAGGACTGACGTGCCTCAGCTGTCGTCTTCGTCGTTCTTGGGCTTGTTCTTCTCACGCTCGGTGCGTTCGATCTCGGCGATCGGGTCGATGCCTTCCAGCGTCGACTCGCCGTCGCCGAGACGTTCGGAGAAGTCGAGCGGCTCGTCGAGGTCCTCGGCGGTCGGCATGAGGTCGGGGTGGGACCAGAGGCCGTCCCGCTTCTCGATGCCGTGCTGGTCGCCGACGAGCTTCCACAGCGAGGAAGCCGCCCGCATTCGCCTGGGCCGGAGCTCGAGGCCAACCAAGGTGGCGAAGGTCTGCTCCGCCGGGCCGCCGGTGGCCCGGCGGCGGCGCAGCGTCTCCCGGAGCGCGTCCGCGCCCGGAAGGCGGTCGCCGATCGCCTCGGCGACCACGACGTCGACCCAGCCTTCGACCAGCGCGAGCAGGGTCTCCAGGCGGTTCAGCGCCGCCTTCTGCTCGGGCGAGGTCTGGGGCTCGAGCAGGCCGGAGGACATGGCTTCTTCGATGCTGGCCGGGTTCGACGGGTCGATCTGGCCCGCGAGCTGTTCCAGCGCCGACGTGTCGACGGAGATACCGCTCGCGAACTCCTCGACGGTGGCCAGCAGTCGCTGCCGCAGCCAGGGAACGTGCGCGAACAGCCGCTGGTGGGCGGCCTCGCGCGCGGCGATGAAGACCAGCACCTCGCTGGTCGGCAGCTCCAGGCCCTCGGTGAACTTCTCGATGTTCGCCGGCAGCAGCGCGGAGGTGGCCGCAGGGCCGAGCGGGAGACCGACTTCGGTGGAGGTGAGCACTTCGGAAGCCAACTGAGCCAGGGCGTTACCGAGCTGGGAGCCGAAGGCCATTCCGCCCATCTGCCCCATCATCGAGAGGAGCGGGCCGGCGGCCTGCTTGGCCTCCTCGGGCAGGGCCTGGACCCACGCGCCCGAAACTTGCTGGGCGACGGGGTCGCAGAGGCGCTGCCAAGTGGGCAGGGTCTTCTCGACCCAGGTGCGCGCGGACCATGCGACGGTCGACGTTGCTCCGGCGGGCAGGATCGTCGCGGCGTCGAGCCACAGCTCTGCCAGATGGGCGGCATCACGGACGGCCGTGCTCGAATCGCCGCCGCTGGATGACGAAAAGCCGAGCTTGACGTCGCTGTCGTCACCGCTGCTGAGGTTCTGCAACGCGATCTGTTTCGCCAGGTCGTAATTGACCGGTCCGGTCGAGCTGCCGGCCTGGCTGAGCATCTGGCCCAGCTGGCTGAGCATCTGACCGAGCTGATTGAAGGCCTCGGCGCCGGAGGGCTGGCCGCCGGAGTCCGACGGCTCGTTCTCGCCTCGTTTGTCGGGATCGGGCGGTCCGAAGCCGAACGGGGGTTTGCTCATGGCACCACCGTACGCGGGTCATGCGACCCAGAGCTCGTCAAGTGGAGTGATGAGCGTGGCCTTCACCGAGAAGCGAACACAGTCACCGTACGCTGTCACGCGTGACAGAGCCCTCGGAGCAGACCACAGCAGCGCGGAGCCGTGCGGGCTCCGCGAGTGACCAGGACCGCTCCGAGCGGCGACTGACCCGGCGCGGTTGGACGCTGCTGGTCAGCGGGGCGTTGTTCGTCGCCTTCGCGCTGGTCGGGTTCTTCATCCCGGTGCCGTACGTGGCGATCAGCCCCGGGCCGACCTACGACACGCTCGGCAAGGACGCCGCCGGACAGCCCGTGATCCAGGTCAACGGGCACGAGATCTTCCAGACCTCCGGCGAGCTGCGGATGACGACCGTCTCCCTGCGTGATGGCGGCATCACGTTGTTCAACGCGCTCGGGCTCTGGGCGAGTGGCCGGTACGCGCTGGCGCCGCGCGAGGAGTATTTCAAGCCGGGCGAAACCAACGAGCAGGTCCGCCAGGAGAACATCCAGCAGCTGCAGGACTCGCAGACCGCTGCTCAGGTCGCCGCGTTGCGCCGCAAGTCCCCGGTGAAGGTGCTCGCGAAGACGATCGTCTCCGGCAGCCCGGCAGACAAGGTGCTCGCTCCGGGGGACCGGCTCCTGGTGGTCAACGGGCAGACGGTCAAGGAAGCGACCGACGTGCGTGCCGCGCTGAACGGGACGAAGCCTGGGCAGACCGTCCAGATCACTTTCAAATCCGATGGGCAAGCCGAACGCACCGTGCCGCTCACACTCGCGCAGCGGCCCGACGGCCCGGAAGGCTTCATGGGCCTGACGGCAGTGGACCGCGCCGATGTCCCCTTCGACGTGAAGATCTCGCTGCAGGACGTCGGTGGCCCGTCGGCGGGCCTGATGTTCGCGCTCGCGATCGTCGACAAGATGGAGCCCGGCGACCTCGCCGGCGGCAGGCATATCGCCGGGACGGGCGAGATCTCGGAGAAGGGCGTCGTCGGTGCCATCGGCGGCATCTCGTTCAAGGTGGTCGGCGCCCGCGAGGCCGGCGCCACTGACTTCCTCGTGCCCGCGCACAACTGCGCCGAGGCGAAGACCGCCGCGCCCGACGGCCTGAACTTGATCAAGGTGGGCACGCTGGACGAGGCGATCGCGCAGCTCGAGAACCTCAAGGCGGGACGGCCCACCGCTTCCTGCTGACCGCCGGGGGAGCAAGGGACCTTTGCTATCGCCTCGCGGGTCCGGCCGAAGAGAGCAAGGGACCTTTGGTATCGCACGGCTCGCGTCTTGAGGCCGGCGATACCAAAGGTCCCTTGCTCTCTTTTCGCAGGTCAGGGCAGAAAAGTCGCCTTCAGGGCTTCGAGCAGGTTGGGAGCCAACTCCGGGTTCTCGATGATCTCGTCGACAGGGACATCGCCGGGCTCTTCGGACTGCCCGGCACCGCGAAGCCGCATGACGCACGCTCCGGCGCCATCCCGCAGGACAGCGGCGACGAGCCGGGCTTCGGTACGGCGCGGGTGGTCGGCGGCCGCTTGACGAAGGCGTTCGGCATCGGTCTCGGGGACGACCGGAAGCTCGGCTTCGGCGTCCGGCGGCAGCACGATGATCTCCTGCGCGAGCGCGCATCCCAGCACCAGATCGGGCCACGCGATCTGCGCCAGCGCTTCACCGAGGTCACCCTCCGGCAGCGCCTCCTGGGCGACCGGCGTCAGCGGGGCCGACGTGTCGAGCTGACCGGCCAGTTCGGGCTGTTCGTCCAGCAGTGCCGCGGTGGGGACCAGCGCGAACAACTGCGGCGGCTGATCCCATCCTCCGGAGGCGACGAACTCCTCGACTTCGCGGGCCAGGCCGGCCACGCCCTGCTGCTCACTCGATGCCATTGGCACATCGTTCCAGGCGGCCGGAGCGGCGGCCTTCCGAGTCCGGTTTGGGCGGGTTCCGGGAACTTCCGACGGCATCCGTAGAGTTAGAGCATCAGGGGCCGCACGCGGTACGCGCGCCCCAGCGAAAAGTTCACCAAACCAGGAGCGTGTGCAGTGGCCACTCGGCCCCCCGTGAGCCTGCCGAAGCTGTCCCGGCGCAGCCGGATACTGCTCATCATCGCCGCCGTAGTCATTCTGGCCCTCCTGCTGGGCGCGAGACTGCTGGACACCTACGTCGACTGGTTGTGGTTCGGCGAGGTCGGTGCCCGGACGGTGTTCAGCACGGTGTTGATCACCCGTGTCGTCTTGTTCTTCGCCGTAGGGCTCTTGGTGGGAGGTGCGCTCGCGGTCAGTTTGATGATCGCGTACCGGTCCAGGCCCGTCTTCGTGCCGATTTCCGGCAACGACGACCCGCTCGCGCGCTACCGGTCGGCGATCGTCGGCCGGATCCGGCTGTTCGGCATCGGTATCCCGGTGCTCACCGGGCTCATCGCCGGCGCGTCCGCGCAGAGCGACTGGCAGGTCGTGCAGCTGTTCCTGAACGGCACGCCGTTCGGCCAGACCGACCCCGAATTCGGCAACGACGTCGGCTTCTACGCCTTCGACCTGCCGTTCTACAACTGGCTCCTGGGCTGGCTGTTCATCTCGGTCGTCATCGCGTTCTTCGGCGCGCTGATCTCGCACTACATCTTCGGCGGCATCCGGCTCGCGGGTAAGGGCGGCCAGCTCGCCGGCCCGACCCGCGCCCAGCTCGCCATCACCATCGGCATCTTCGTACTGCTGAAGGCTGTCGAGTACTTCTTCGACCGCTACAACCTGCTGCTCTCGGACCGGGGAGCGCCGCTGTTCGTCGGTGCGACCTATACCGACCTGAACGCGGTCCTGCCCGCGAAGCTGATCCTTCTGTGCATCTCGGTGATCTGCGCCGTCGCGTTCTTCGCCGGTGCGTTCCTGCGCAACCTGCAGCTGCCCGCGATCGCGCTGGTGCTGCTGATCCTGTCGAACGTGCTCGTCGGCGTCGCGTGGCCCGCGGTGCTCGACCAGTTCTCGGTGCGTCCCAACGCGAACGAGAAGGAATCCGCGTCGATCCAGCGCAACATGGACGCGACCCGTCAGGCGTTCGGCCTGACCAACGTCGAGTACAAGGACTACACCGGCAAGTCCGAGGCGACCTCCGCGGAGATCAAGGCGGACAAGGGGACCGTCCCGAACATCCGGCTGCTCGACCCGAACGTCCTCAGCGACACCTTCACCCAGCGCGTCGGCCGTGAGAACTTCTACGGGTTCCCGTCCAAGCTGGACATCGACCGCTACACCCTCAACGGTGTCACGCAGGACTACATCGTCGCCGCCAAGGAGATCAAGACCGAAGGTCTCACCGGCAACCAGACGAACTGGATCAACAAGCACCTCGTCTACACGCACGGAAACGGCTTCGTCGCCGCGCCGGCCAACACGATCGACCGTGCGCTGAAGGACGCCAACTCCGACGGCGGCTACCCGATCGCCACCACCAGCGACACCCAGAACCCGGCAGGCGCCGGCTCGACCGACCCGAACAAGCCGGGCATCAAGGTGGAAGAACCTCGGATCTACTACGGCGAGCTCGCGACCGATGCCGCGTACGCGATCGTCGGCGGCAAGGCGGGGCAGGCGCCCGGCGAGTACGACACCGCCGTCGACCGCGCCTACATCTACAAGGGCTCCGGCGGCGTGCCGATCGACAACTGGTTCAACCGGCTGGTCTTCGCCGCCGAGTACGGAGAGCGGAACATTCTCTTCTCCGACGCCATCGGCGACGGATCCAAGATCATGTTCAACCGCGAACCGCGGGAGCGGGTCGCCAAGATCGCCCCGTGGCTGACCCTCGACGGTGACCCGTATCCGGCGGTCGTCGACGGCAAGATCAAGTGGATCGTCGACGGCTACACGACGATGAACAACTTCCCGTACGCCCAGCAGACCCAGCTCGGCCAGGCGACCAACGACTCGCTCAGCGGCACCACGCGCCAGGCGAACTCCTCGATCAACTACATCCGCAACTCGGTCAAGGCCACCGTCGACGCGTTCGACGGCACCGTGAGCCTGTACGGCGTCGAGGACAACGAACCGGTGCTCAACGCCTGGAAGAAGGTCTTCCCGGGCCTGGTCAAGCCGAGCAGCGAGATCTCTCCGGATCTGCGGTCGCACTTCCGCTATCCCGAAGACCTCTTCAAGGTGCAGCGGGAACTCCTCTCGAAGTACCACGTGAACAACCCCGCGGAGTTCTACGCGCAGCAGGCCTTCTGGAGCGTTCCGCAGGACCCGACGCAGGAAGGCGGCGTGAACGCGTCGGCCTCCGGGATCGCCAACCAGCCCGGCTACTACGTCCTGGCGACCGCGCCGGGCGACACCAAGTCGCGGTTCCAGCTCACCAGTTCGCTGACCGGTCTCCAAAGGCAGTACCTGGCGGCGTGGATGTCGGTGTCTTCGGATCCCGAAGACTACGGGCGAATGCGGGTCCTGAGACTGCCGACAGGGGCGAGTGGTTCCACCCAAGTCGACGGGCCGGTCCAGGTCCAGAACAGATTCCAAAGTGACCCGCGGGTCGCGCAGGACCGGACACTGTTCAACAACCCGAACGTCACCGTCACCTACGGAAACCTGATCACGCTGCCCGTCGCCAACGGTTTCCTCTACGTGGAACCGGTCTACATCCGGCAACGGAACCAGCTGAGCTATCCGCAGCTGGCCCGTGTCCTGGTCTCCTACGGCACCAAGATCGGTTTCGCGCCGACACTGAACGAAGCGCTCGACCAGGTCTTCGGCGCGGGCACCGGCTCCGGGGTCAAACCGCCACAGAGCGGTGAAACGCCGGGACCCACGGCTCCGCCGCCGGGCACGACGACACCGCAGCCGCCCGCCGGCGGCAACCCGGCGCTCGACAAGGCCGCGGGCGACATGCACGACGCCTGGGTCAAGTTCCGCGCCGCCCAGCAATCCGGCAACTACGCCGACCAGGGTGCCGCCCTGGCCGCCCTCGAAGCAGCTTCCAAGGCTTACGAGTCGGCCAAGGCCAGCCCGCCGGCGACCAGTGCGCCGCCGACCTCCGGCCAGCCCGGAGGGTGACGTCGCTTACCTAAAGGGCACCTGCTTTGCGCCTGCTGGAAACACAGGCGTAAGGTAGGTGCTACGACGCGGGGTGGAGCAGCTCGGTAGCTCGCTGGGCTCATAACCCAGAGGTCGCAGGTTCAAATCCTGTCCCCGCTACAGAGGTTGGAGGCCCGTGTCTGCGGAAAACGCAGACACGGGCCTCTTTCGTATTTCACCCCGGGGGGTCGAACCCCCGGACCCCCGCCAGGAGGGCTCCGCCCCCTGGACCCCCGTGCGTTCGGTTGCGTGGGGTGCCCGAGGTAGCGGGGGACCTTTGCTATCGCTGAGGTAGCGGGGGACCTTTGGTGTCGCCGGGGGAGCGGGGGACCTTTGCTATCGCGTGGGGGCGGCGGCGACCCAGCAGGCGTAGCCGTCGGGGCGGTACAGGACGGCCTCGGTGGAGGGCCACGGCAGGTCGGTGACGAGCTGGACGGTCAGGCGCGGCGAGTGGGCCCGCGCGGCCTCGACGTGGGCCTGAGTGGTCGTCAGGAGCACGAAGTCGCCGGAGTGGAAGAGTGTGCTCGGGCGAAGCGGGCCGGCCTCGGTGGCGACGTCCTGGTCGTTGAGCCGCGAGCCGAGTGCCGGGTGTGACGTCCCGTGGGTCGGGTAGCGGATCCCGAGACCAGAGACCATGCCCGCCAGGTACCGGTTCACCTCGGGCAGCTTGGTCAGTTCAGCGAAGAAGTCCCGAAGCGCGCGAGACTCGTGAGACCGCGGAGTCAGCCCTAGCTGAGCGGCGACGTTGTGCAGTACCTGAGCGCCGACAGGGTGCCGTTCGGCTTCGTACGTGTCCAGCAGGTCGTCACCGGCCCAGCCGCGCACTGTCGCGGCGAGCTTCCAGCCCAGGTTCATGGCGTCCTGTACGCCGAGGTTCAGCCCCTGGCCGCCGGCCGGGAAGTGGATGTGCGCGGCATCCCCCGCCAGCAGCACCCGCCCGACGCGGTAGTGCTCCGCCTGCCGCGCGGCGTCGGAGAACTGTGACGCCCATCGGATTTCCGACACGGTCGCGGAGGCGCCGTACGAGTCGAGCAGTGCCTGCCTGACTTCGTCGTGGGAGATGGCGGACCGGATGTCCGCCGGCCGCGAGGCCCTGTCGCCGTACACGAAGCGGTAGAGACCGGTTTCTCCCAACGGAATCAGGCCTTTGAACGTGGTCGCACCGGTCGGCTGGCCGATGTTCCGCATCGTTCGCCACTGTTTTTGCGCACCGTCAGGGATTTTGTCGAACAGGACGTCCGCGACCACGCCGAAGCCTTCACCGTCCACGCCGGGGAAGCCGACGCCGAGTCCTTTGCGTACAACGCTTCGAGAGCCGTCGCAGCCGACGAGGAACTTCGCGTGCAGCCGGTTCTCGCCACTGTCTGTTCGGTACCGGACAGAAACAGAGTCCTTGTCCTGAACGAAATCGATTACTTCAGCGCCGCGGATCACCTTCGTTCCTTGTGTGGCCAGCCGTTCCTCCAGGTACTCCTCGACCTGGGCCTGCGGAATGCCCAGCTGGAAAGGGAATCGAGTGTCCCATCCG
Organism: Amycolatopsis sp. NPDC052450; assembly: GCF_044547565.1. Classification (NCBI taxonomy): domain Bacteria; kingdom Bacillati; phylum Actinomycetota; class Actinomycetes; order Pseudonocardiales; family Pseudonocardiaceae; genus Amycolatopsis; species Amycolatopsis sp. NPDC052450. The sequence goes on from NZ_JBIUAQ010000009.1 coordinate 27,749, forward strand.
TCGTAGTCGACGGGGATCATCGCGAAATGTCCGTCCTGCACTGTCGCGTACGAACGCTCCTCGACGCCGTCCAGAAGTCCGCGCAGTGCCAGCATTTCCGCGGTGCGCGGTTGCACGTTCAGCGCCTTCGACAGTCCTGTGCGCTCGTGAAGCCGTTCCAGTACCACGACATCGACGCCGGCGAGCGCGAGTTCGTGGGCCAGCACCAGCCCGGTGGGGCCCGCTCCGGCCACGACCACGTCCGTCCCCAGGTTGTTCATACCACTCCTTAACGACGTTAAATTGACCTGTGCCCAGCGTGCCCTTAACATCGTTAAATTGTCAAGGCGCTACCGCTGGGAAGAAGGTTGAATGTGGGTCTGACCAGGCAGGACATCGTCCGCACCGGGCTCCGGCTGCTCAACGACGTCGGGCTCAACGGGCTGACGCTCCGCCTGATCGCGCAGGAACTCGGCGTCAAGGCGCCCGCGTTGTACTGGCACGTGAAGAACAAGCAGGAGCTGCTCGACGAGATGGCGACGCTGATGTACGCCGACGCGATGCCGGGCCGGGTGCCGGAAGGCTTGGGGGAGCGAGGCTCGCTCGAGCTGGCGTCACGGGGTTTACGCCGAATGATGCTTGCTTACCGTGACGGGGCGAAGGTCTTCTCCGGGACTTTCATCACCGACGACAGTCTTCTCGGTGACAATCCGTTTCAAGGACGCGTCGACGCGGGGCTCGAGCCGCACCTGGCCGGCCGGGCGTTGTTCACCGTCTACAGCTATGTCGTCGGTTTCACCATCGAAGAGCAGGCCGTCTATCCGATTCCGGGCGAACGCGACCCTCGTTACGACACCACGCCCACGGCGTGGGTCTTCGACGAGGACGTCGAGGGCAGGTTCAGCGACGGGCTGACCATGGTCCTCGACGGCGTCTTCGGCTGGCTGGATGACAAAGTCGCGCCATAAAGGCAGGTCAAGGACCCTTTGCCGAGTTAAGGGGTACCCCCCTGAAACCGGGTTTCGCCCCCATGTAATCTATTAACACAACGACGCGGGGTGGAGCAGCTCGGTAGCTCGCTGGGCTCATAACCCAGAGGTCGCAGGTTCAAATCCTGTCCCCGCTACAGAGAAAACGAAGCGGGGGGGGGGGGGAAACGCAGCAGCGCCCGTATTATTTTTGGGTTTAGGGGGCGGTGGCGCCCCCCG
>NZ_JBIUAQ010000009.1:28945-159735 GCF_044547565.1 Amycolatopsis sp. NPDC052450
GGGGTGCCGCTGGTGTTTTGGCGGGGGGTAAAACCCCCCCGTGTCCTCTTATAAATACCCGCCCCCCACAAACAAAAAACGCCGCGCCCCCCCCCCCAACCCCCCCCCCCCCCGCTTCTTCTTTTCCGGTTCCGTGCCCTGTGCCCCCTCCGGGCGACCATCCGCTGTTGCCGGCCGGGGCGGGGACGTGTGCCGCCGTCCGTGGCCGTCGCCGGTTGCGCAGCGTGTCCGGTCCTTTGTGGACAGGCGTAGTCCGTTGGGCCGAATGAGCGCATATCACTAGCCACAATGGACAGATGTGCTGACCACAGTGGACACAGGTTCCGAAAAGTGGGACCGTAGAGTACGTGTCCGAATTGAATGCAACAGCCGCCGCACTGCTCGGTCTTCTCCACGACGGTCCCGCCACGGGCGGGCAACTGGTCGCGGGGGCGGGTGAGCGTTTCGGCGCCTTCTTCAGCGTGACCCGCAGCCAGGTGTACCGGGAGCTCCCCGCCTTGTCGAAGGAGGGCCTCGTCCGCCTCGGCAAGCAGGGCCCGCGGTCGAGCCAGCAGTACCTCATCACCGCGGCGGGCAAGAAGGCGTTCAAGACGTGGCTGACCTCCGAGGCCGGTCCTGACCACCTCCGCAGCCCGCTGATCCTGCGTCTCGTGCACGCCGGTTCGCTGACGGTGAAGCAGCGCTCGGCGCTGCTCGAGTCGGCGCGCGCCAGCTACACCCAGCAGCTCGACGAAGCCAAGGTCGCCACCAAGGCCGCCGACGGCCCCTACGCCAAGGCTGTCGCAGAGTTCGCTCAGGCGCAGGCGAAAGCGGCACTGAAACTGCTGGATTCCATCCCCCAGTCCTGACCCGGACAGGTGCCCACGGCCGGTTCCCCGCAACCGGTCGTGGGTTTTGCCGTAACCTTGGCCGACGTGAGTGATGAGTTCGATGCGGCACTGAAGGACCTGGCCGGCAAGCTGAAGCAGATCGAGTCGGTGATGGACCTGGATGCGCTGCGTGCCCAGGTGGCCGAGCTGGAGGAACAGGCGTCCAGCCCGAACCTCTGGGACGACCCCGAAGCGGCGCAGAAGGTCACCAGCCAGTTGTCCCACCGGCAGAGTGAGCTGCGACGCATTTCCGAGCTGCGGCAGCGGCTCGACGACCTGGGCGTTCTCTATGAGCTGGCCGAGGCCGAGGGCGACTCCGCCAGTGTGGCCGAGTCCGAGTCCGAGCTGACGGCCCTCACCAAGGACATCGACGGGCTCGAGGTCCGCACCCTGCTGTCGGGGGAATACGACCCGCGGAACGCCGTGATCACCATCCGGTCCGAAGCGGGCGGCGTCGACGCGGCCGACTGGGCCGAGATGCTGCTCCGGATGTACCTGCGCTGGGCGGAGCGGCACGGCTACCCGACGGACGTCTACGACATCTCCTACGCCGAAGAGGCGGGAATCAAGTCCGCCACGTTCAAGGTGACGGCGCCCTACGTCTACGGCACGCTCTCGGTCGAGCAGGGCACGCACCGGCTGGTGCGCATCTCGCCGTTCGACAACCAGAGCCGCCGCCAGACCTCCTTCGCGCACGTCGAGGTGATGCCCGAGGTCGAGGAGGTCGACCACGTCGACATCCCCGAGAAGGACATCCGTGTCGACGTGTACCGCTCGTCCGGCCCCGGCGGCCAGAGCGTCAACACGACGGACTCGGCGGTGCGGATCACGCACATCCCGACCGGCGTGGTCGTGTCGTGCCAGAACGAGAAGTCGCAGCTGCAGAACAAGGCGGCCGCGATGAAGGTCCTCCAGGCGCGGCTGCTGCTGCGGAAGAAGGAGGAGGAGCGCGCCGAGATGGACGCGCTCAAGGACGGCGGCTCCAGCTGGGGCAACCAGATGCGCTCCTACGTGCTGCACCCGTACCAGATGGTCAAGGACCTGCGGACCGAGTTCGAGGTCGGCAACCCGTCGTCCGTGCTCGACGGCGACATCGACGGTTTCCTCGAGGCGGGCATCCGCTGGCGCAAGCAGTCCGGAGCCGCGTAGCGACCCTGCGTGAGAGAGCAAGGGACCTTTGCTGTCACTCTCCGGAAGAGAGTGACAGCAAAGGTCCCTTGCTCGCTTGGCCGCCGGGACCGGGCTACCCGGGCTTAACGGCGGGCATGGGTAGTATGCCGAACCGTGATCCGGCTCGAAGAGGTTTCCAAGGTCTACAAGACCTCGACCCGTCCCGCCCTCGAAAGGGTGTCGGTCGAGATCGACAAAGGTGAGTTCGTCTTCCTGATCGGTCCCTCGGGGTCCGGGAAGTCGACGTTCCTGCGTCTCCTGCTGCGCGAAGAGGTGCCGAGCAAGGGTCGCGTGATGGTCTCCAACTTCGACGTCGCCAAGCTCGCCCGCCGCCGGGTGCCGCGTCTGCGGCAGACCATCGGCTGCGTCTTCCAGGACTTCCGTCTGCTGTCGAACAAGACCGTCGCCGAGAACGTCGCGTTCGCGCTCGAAGTCATCGGCAAGCCGCGCCCCACGATCCGCAAGGTCGTGCCCGAGGTGCTCGAACTCGTCGGCCTCGACGGCAAGGCCGACCGTCTCCCCAACGAACTTTCCGGTGGTGAGCAGCAGCGCGTCGCGATCGCCCGCGCGTTCGTGAACCGCCCGCTCGTGCTGCTCGCCGACGAGCCGACCGGGAACCTGGACCCCGACACCAGCCAGGACATCATGTTGCTGCTGGAGCGGATCAACCGCACCGGCACGACGGTGCTGATGGCCACCCACGACCATTCGATCGTGGACTCGATGCGGCGCAGGGTCGTCGAGCTCCAGCTCGGCAAGGTCATCCGTGACGACGCCCGAGGCGTCTACGGCATCGGCCGCTGACCGGCCCCGCCCTCCTCCGTTACCCACGACTTCCAAGGGACATCAACCCCGATGCGCGCCAGTTTCGTCTTCAGCGAGGTAGTCACCGGCTTGCGCCGGAACGTCACGATGACCATCGCGATGATCCTCACCACCGCGGTCTCCCTCGCCATGCTCGGCTTCGGCCTGCTGGCCGTCGGCACGATCGACAAGATGAAGGCCAACTTCCTCGCCGACGTCGAGGTTTCGGTCTATCTGGTCAACGACATCAGCTCCGGTGACCCGAACTGCTCGCAGTCCGCCTGCCAGTCGCTGCGCCAGGACCTGCAAGGCAACGACGGCGTCGAGTCGGTCGTGTTCGAGAACCGCGAGCAGTCCTACGAGCGGTTCAAGAAGATGTTCGAGAGCCAGCCGGAACTGCTCGCGCTGACCGGACCGGAGGCGCTGCCCGCGTCGCTGCACGTCAAGCTGAAGAACCCCGAGCGCAGCCAGGCGATCATCCAGGAGTACACCGGCAAACCCGGCGTCAGCAAGGTCGACGACCAGCAGAAGGCACTGGACCGCGTGTTCAACGCGCTCAACGGTGTGCGGAACCTGGCCTTCGGCGCCGCGCTGATCATGGCCATCGCCGCGCTGCTGCTGATCGCCAACACGATCCAGGTGTCGGCGTTCACCCGGCGCACCGAGGTCGGCATCATGCGGCTGGTCGGCGCGACCCGCTGGTACACGCAGCTGCCGTTCCTTCTGGAGGCGGTGGTCGCCGGCCTCGTCGGTGCGATCATCGGCATCGTGTTCCTCGTGCTCACCAAGGTGCTGTTGCTCGACTTGGTGCTCACCGGGGACGTGTTCCCCGCGGTCGGCATGCTCGAATTGCTGTTCCCGGTGGCGCCGATCCTGCTCGCCGTCTCGGTCATCATTTCCGCGATCACCGGCTACGTGACGCTGCGCCTGTACGTGCGCCACTAGCCGCACTGATAACCACCTGCCCGAACACAGAAACTCACGTAGAGTCGCCGCTATGCCCAAGGAACGTGGACACAAGGTGATCGTGTCGAACCGCAAGGCTCGCCACGATTACTCCATCCTCGACACCTACGAAGCCGGTCTCGTGCTCGTCGGTACCGAGGTGAAGAGCCTGCGTGAAGGACGGGCATCGCTGGCCGACGCGTTCGCCACGGTGGACGACGGCGAGGTCTGGCTGCGCAACGTGCACATCCCGGAGTACGTGCAGGGCACGTGGACGAACCACACGCCGCGCCGCACCCGGAAGCTGCTGTTGCACCGCCAGGAGATCGAGCGGCTCATCGGCAAGACCAAGGAGAGCGGGCTTTCCCTGGTCCCGCTGTCGATGTACTTCAAGGACGGCAAGGTCAAGGTCGAGATCGCGCTGGCCAAGGGCAAGAAGTCCTACGACAAGCGGCAGGACATCTCCAAGCGCGACGCGGAGCGCACCATCAGCCGGGCCCTGGGCCGGGCGCTGAAGGGCCGGTACAACGATTGATCCACGGACCCGCTTCGGACGCCGAGATCCCTGACTGGATCTCGGCGCTGGGCATCGACGGGCTCGTGGACCTTCACCTGCACTTCCTGCCGAAGCCGGTCATGGACAAGGTGTGGGCCTACTTCGACCAGGCCGAGGAGCACTACGGCATGGCCTGGCCGGTGCACTACCGCACGTCGGAAGAAGAACGCGTCGAAACCCTGCGGTCCTTCGGCGTGCGCAAGTTCGCGCCACTGGTCTATCCGCACAAACCCGGGATGGCCGAATGGCTGACGTCGTGGGCGCTGGAGTTCGCCGAACGCGTCCCGGACGCCGTGCCGACGGGCACGTTCTATCCGGAGCCCTCGGCATTGTCCGTTGTGGACGGTGCGCTGCGGGCGGGTGCGCGCTGTTTCAAGGCGCACGTCCAGGTCGGCGCCTACGACCCGCGTGACGAACTGCTGGACGGTGTCTGGGGTGCGCTGGCGGACGCCGGTGTCCCCGTGGTCGTCCACTGTGGACACGGTCCGTTGAAGGGCGCCTACACCGGGCTACGGTTGTTCGAAGAGATCCTGGTGCGGCATCCGGAGCTGACGCTGGTACTGGCACACGCGGGTATGCCGGAGATCGACTTCGCGTTCGAGCTGGCCAGGAAGTATCCGCGCGTGTACCTCGACACCACGATGGTCGGCGTGGAGTTCACCTCGCGCGGCAACCCGCTCCCGCCGGACTGGGCCGATCTGCTGGCGGAGTTCCCGGATCGCGTCGTGCTCGGCACCGACTTCCCCAACATCCCGTACTCGTACGCCACACAGCTGCAGGCGATCGCCGGCTGGGCAGCCGACGATCGCCTGGGTGAGCCGTTCCTGCGGGCGGTGCTGCACGACACCCCCGCCAAACTGCTCAGCGTTTGAGCTGCGCCACCTCGGTGACCGAGACGGCGCGGCCGAGCAGCCGCGTCCCCAGCTCCGTGACCGGGATCTGCTTGCCTGCCAAAAGGAATCCGCCCGTCGCCAGCGCCACCCACGGCACCGGGCCCTGTGCGAGACCGTCGCTCAGCGGGGCGAAACCGTGCGCGGCGAGACCGAGCAGGCCGCCCGCGATCGCCAGGCCGGCCACAACGAGCTGAGGTGTGTGCGCCGTCGAGGCGGGGCCAGAGCTCTGTGTTTCGAACCGGGCGAACATCCGCAGCAGGCCGAAGAGCACCAGCCCGCAGGCGCCGAGCCAGGCCGGGACCATCGTCAGCCACAGCACGGAACCCGGTTCGGGGGTCTCGTAACCCAGGCCGTAGACCGCGACACCGGAGACGACGATCAGCGCCGGCATGTGCCACAGGTAGACGCTCATGAACCGCGGGCCGATCCACTTCAGGGCGGCGTCGAGGTTCGGCCGGGCGGCGAGGGCGTTCAGCTGCGGTTTGAAGGCCAGCAGGAGTCCGATCTGGCCGATCGCGAGGAAGGCCAGCAGCACGGTCGGCGGGCTCATGTTCGACACCGGGGCGCCCGGCATGCCGATCATGCTGGCGGGATACGGACCGAACGCGACCATCAGCGCGGTGACACCGAAACCGGCGGCGGACATGCCCAGCGCGGCGTTGCGGCTCATCGAGCCGAGACGGCCTCGGGTGTAGTGGAAACCGAGCTGGTGCACGGCCATCCAGACGAAGATCGCGTTCGCGAAACCGATCAGGCCGAGGTCGTTGAAGCGGGCGACGTCGACGAGGACGGCGGCGGCGAGCATCACGAGCGGGACCTTGAGGCCCCAGCGCCGATGCGCGGCGGCCATCAGCGGGGTGAGCAGCACGGTGAGCACGTACACGGCCAGGAACCACAGCAGCTGCGCGGCGATCGCGCCGCCCACCTGCAACGGCTGCTCCGGAATGCCCATCCCGCGCAGGATGTCCGGGACGAACAGCCAGACGGCCACCAGCGGCAGCACCGGGATCATCAGCCGCTTGAGCCGGGCCGCGAGCCAGGAACGGGAACTTTCCGCACGGCTCAGCGAGATCAGGTTCGCCGCGCCGCCCGCGAAGAAGACCAGCGGCATGACCTGACTGAGCCAGGTGATGACCCACCAGCCGGGCGTCGCGAGTGCGTTCCCGGTCGAGAGATGGCCGTCGGCGTACGAGAGCACCGGCATTCCCCAGTGCTGAACGACGACCGCGAGGATCGCGACCGCTCGGACGATGTCCAGGAACCTGTCCCGGCCCTGTTTCTGGCTCGTGTGCATGGAAAGAGCCTGCTGCTTCAGGGCTGCGAAAACAGCGGTGTGGGCCGCCGTATCGATCTTCCTGTTTTCGCCCTCGGAAGGTGGAGTTTTCCCTACCCCACGCCATCCGGTTCGGGCTCGGGCCGCGGCGCGGGCTCCGGGACGGGGGCGGAACAGAGCCGGAATTCCCAGCAGTCGTCCTCGGCGAGACCGAGTTCGTACCGGGTCTCGATCTTCGGCCCGTCGTGCAGATGGACGTGCTTGAGGACGGTGCCCGCGACCGGCTCGGTGTCACCGAGTTCCTGGACGCGGCCGTCGAGGGGGCCGCCGAAGAAGCGGACGCTGTGGGAGGGCCTGCCGGTCATGGGTCCTCCTCGGTTCGGCTCGTCGCTCACCAACAGTCTGCCCATGTTAGGTGAGTGACGGGTTCGCCACCAAGAGCTACTCGGGCTGCATCGTGGAGCCGCCCCAGGAGTGATAGCAAAGGTCCCTTGCTCTCTTTCCCCAGGTCAGCGCCCCAAGTAGGTGAGCACCGCGCGGACCCGGCGATGTTCCACCGAACTCGCTTCGAGGCCGAGTTTCGAGAAGATGTTGCCGATGTGCTTCTCGACCGCGCCGTGCGAGACGACGAGCGAGTTCGCGATCGCGGTGTTCGACAGACCCTGCGCCATCAGCCCCAGCACCTCGGACTCGCGGGCCGTGAGCGCGTCGAGGGGGTTCTTGCGGCCCCGCGCCATCAGCTGGGCGATGACGTCCGGGTCGATGGCCGTACCGCCGCCGGCGACCCGCTTGACCGCGTCGAGGAAGTCCCCGACGTCCGCGACGCGTTCCTTGAGCAGGTAGCCGACTCCGCCCGCGCCTCCGGACAGCAGTTCGACGGCGTAGCTCTCCTCGACGTATTGGGAAAGCACGAGAACCGGCAGGCCCGGGATGACCTCGCGAGCCCCCAGTGCCGCCCGCAGGCCCTCGTCCGTGAAAGTGGGCGGCATCCGCACATCGACGATCGCGAGGTCCGGCCGGTGCTCCTTGACCGCGCCCAGCAGGTCGTCACCGTTGTCCACGGCCGCGACGGTCTCGATGTTCTCGTCGGCGAGGAGGCGGATCACCCCCGCGCGCAACAGAACCGCGTCTTCGGCGATGACAACCCGCATGCTGCCCCCAGCGTCGTGAGTGAATGGCAGAGCCTATTCACTCACGAGCGGGTCACCATTGGCACGGCAGGTCCGCACGAATCACCGTCGGACCGCCGGGCGGGCTGACGACGGTGATCACACCGTCGATCGTGGCCGCCCGGTCGGCGAGCCCGGCCAGGCCACCACCCGGCCGGACTTCGGCGCCACCGTGCCCGTTGTCGGTGATCTCGACGATGACCATCGAGTCGGTGCGCCACACCTTCACACCCGCTTCGGTCGCTCCCGAATGCTTCGCGATGTTCGTCAGCGTCTCGCCGACGATGAAGTACGCCGTCGTCTCGACCGCCGCCGGCGGCCTCGGCTCGACGTTCACCTCGACATCGACGTGAATCGGCGACTTCGCGGCCTGTGCGGACAAGGCGGCGTCGAGACCGCGGTCGCCGAGCACCGCCGGGTAGATCCCCCGGGCGAGATCGCGCAGTTCCGATACCGCGAGCTTGGCGTCGAGGTGCGCTTCGTCGATCAGTTCGCGTACGGCGTCCGGGTCGTGGTCGAACTTCGACTTCGCACGGCCCAGGCTCATCGCGACAGCGACCAGACGCTGCTGCGCGCCGTCGTGCAGGTCGCGTTCGATACGGCGGCGTTCGGCCTCGGCGGCGTCGACCCCTCGTGCCCGCGACGCCTGCAACCGTTCGGCCTTCTGCTCCAGCCGCTGCGTGCGGTTCGGGCCGAGCAGCGAGTACGCCAGGTTGCCGTGCAGCCAGCCGAGCCACGGGGTGACCCAGATGGCCATCGGCAGCAGCACGATCGACGCGATCGCGATCGGGAGCTCCAGGCAGGCCAGCGGGAACGCCGCCATCAGGTAGGCGAGGTCCCGCCACGTCGTCGCGTCGGTCAACCGGGTCAGCCAGCGCTTGACCAGCGAAAGCCCCTCGACCGGGAGCCGCTCGATCGGTCCCAGCGGAGTCTCGAGCATCGTCCGCGCCCAGCCCCGCTCCCGGTCGGCGGACCAGCGGATGAAGTTGGTCGTGGCCATGAGGATCGGGAACCCGACCCACACCACCGCCGTCGCGATGCCGACCGCCAGGCCCACGACGATCAAAACGAACTGAAGCAGCCGGAACACGAAGCTGACGATCATGTAGACGATCGACCGCAACGGCCGCGGCCGAGGAATCCCCACCTGCTGTACCTGCTGGTCGATCGTCATCCGTGAACCTCGCCCCATGAATCCTCCAGACGGCCGCGCTGGGCACGGGTCGGCCCGAGCAGCGCCGTCGCCAGCCGGGCATGCGAGCCCGCCAGCGCCTTCGTCAACGCTACCGACAGGGCGATGCACAGCACTCCGAGAGCGGCCCAAGGCAGCGCCGAGACCGTCGAATCGACGGTGAACCAGGCGTTTTCCCAGGTCGGGAAGCGGTACTCGCCACCAGGCAGGAAGCGGTAGTAGATCGGCAGGCCAGCGAGACCGAGACTGGTCGACCAGAACGCCGTGACCAGCACGAACTCGATGATCCCGAGCGGGAAGAGCAGGAAGAAATAGCCGAGGTCGCGCCACGTCGAGCCGTCCTTCAGCCGCGCCTTCCACCGCACGGTCTGGCCCGCGTCGGGCAACGGCAGGTACGGCAGGTCGATGTAGCGATCGAGCAGCGCGTACACCCTGGCGCGCTCCATCCGGGCCGCCCCGCGGACCGACAGGATCACCAGCGCGAGGATCGGCAGCCCGATCCAGACGACCGCGGTGCCGATGCCCACCCAGAGGAACGACATCAAGAGCGCGAACGCCACGATGCCCATCGGCAGGTTCATCAGCAGGTAGACCAGCGAGCCGCCGAACGACGGATCGGACCTGCTCAGCTCCCGCTCGGCCGCTAGCGCACTCATGGTCGTGCTCCTCTCTGGTGCGAGGAGACCAGCATCTTCCCTCAGGAGGGGCAAGCGACATGGTGCCCGCGGGCATCTCCCCGGTGGGGCTAGCCCCACCTGCGGGAACAACCCGGTTGCCGTCCGAGTTATGATGTAGAGGTTGTATCCCACAAGGGGGTGAACGGTTTCGACTTTGGACGTTGAATCAGGAGAAGCGTGCCGGTGCAGGCGAGAGACCACCGTAAGCGTCATCGCAAACCAATAAGCGCCGAGCCTAAGAGCCAGCGCGAGTTCGCTCTTGCTGCCTAAGCAGTAGAGCAACTCTGTCGGTCCGGGGTCGCCTCCGACCCGGTCACCGGCATCAGCTAGGAGGCTTACCGTCACACTCGGCTACGGGGTGTGATTGGGAAACAAACAGTGGCTGGGCTCGTCACTTCAGCTTGTTCGCGTGACTGAAGGGGCCAAGTAGAGACATAGCGGACTGCGCACGGAGAAGCCCTGGTGATACGCCAGAGGACCCGGGTTCAATTCCCGGCACCTCCACTGGTCGACGGAAGCGGCTCTGCCCCTCGGGGTAGGGCCGCTTCTTCTGTATGGGGCGCTGTGGTGGCGGTGCCCTTGTGGCTCACCTTGGCACGACTTCGCAATGGGGTCGAGATGCCGCCTATTGCGAAGGCGCTTAAAGCGACTTGCGGTCCTTCGCGCCTTTAAACGCGCTTCGCTACCTTCTCTGCATGTGCATTATGGATTCTTTTCTCGCTGGAACGTTCGGGCTCGCACGTCTGTTCGATTAGGTGTAGAGTCAGGGCTGTGGCCAGCGACGATGCGTTCCCGAAGGCGTCCGCCGAGAGCGGCGGCGGCTCGTCCACTCAGCGAATAGGAAGGTCAAATCTGCAAAGACGGACTACCCGAATTCGTCCCACCCGTCTGCCTCGACCCGTCGGGACGCTGAGCAGGAACATCATGCACTTACGGACATAGGCCGACCCCGTTTCGGCGAATAGGGTCGGGACCATGCGGCTTCATGTGCATCAGTGGGGATCCGGACCGCGCGTCGTTCTCGTGCACGGTGTGCTGCTCGGCGGCAGGGAAGCGTGGCGGGCTCAGCGTCCGTTGGCCGAGCGGTGGACGTTGCTCGCGCCGGACCGGCTCGGGCACGGGAAATCGCCGGAAGGAGTGCAGGATTTCGAGGTCGATGCCGAGCTGATCGCGGAGCAGGTGCTCGACGAGCCCGCGCATCTGGTCGGGCTGTCCTACGGCGCGATCGTCGCGATGCTCGCCGCCGCGCGGCGGCCGGAGATGGTCCGGACGCTCACCGTGGTCGAGCCGCCCGCGGCCGGGGTCATTCGTGGTCACGAGGTCGTCGATGCGTGGGACGCCGAACTGAGGCAGCTCCTCGCCGGCTCGCTGGAAGATCCTCGCGAGGTCTTCAAGGTCTTCTTCCCGCTCGCCGGTGTGCCGCTGCCGATCCCGGATCCGGTGCCGGAAACACTGCGGCGCGGGGCCCGTGCGATGACGGGGATGCGGCCGCCGGGAGATGCGGAACTACCGCTCGATGCGCTGGCCTCGGCCGGTTTCCCGATGCTCGTGATCACCGGTGGGCACCGGCGGGAGTACGAGATCATCGCCGACGCGATCGCGGACAGGACCGGCGCGGTGCGCGATCGCGTGACGGGGATGGGGCATTTGGTACCTGACGTCGGCGAGCCGTTCAATGCCCGACTCGAGTCCTTTTTGAATCACGCAGAGTAGCGAAATCTAGATCATTTTTGTCTCAATTCACCCGCGCCGGGAACTGTCGCGCGGTGGGATGTCATGCTGAGTGTCCGACCATGGCCCTCTTTCGAAACGACCCCGTGTCGCCGGAGGGCCGGAAGAAGGTGGCAGATGACCTGGGCTAGGCATTCCAGTCGTCCCGACCCCGCTGAAGACCAGAGCCGGATGGCCGGTGTGCGAGCGGAGGAAGAAGTCCGCCTCACGCTGCAGAACGGCAGGGCCGCACGAACCGTCGCAGGGCACTCTTCGGATGCGCTCGACTGTGCGGAACTGCTGGCGATGCTCGGGCTCGAGGGAGTCCAGAAGAAGCACGCTCAGCGCATCTGACCCCCGATCCGGGTGGTCAGTTCGGCCGCGGTCAGGCGGACCTCCTCGGCGAGATCCGGCCAAGTCTCCTCGCACCCCTCTGCCCCCGGGCAGAGGTGGCGGAGGGTCACGCTGATCGCGGCCATCGGCCGGCCGCCGTGGTCGAAGACCGGGCAGGCCACCGAGGCGAACCCCTCGGTGACGTGACCGTCTTCGACCGCCCAGCCGAGCCTGCCCTCCGCATTCAGCGTGCGGCGTAGTTCGGCGAGGGTGCGCGGGCCGCGACCGGTGCGCAGCACGAACGCCGACGCGGCCGGGAAGAGCGCGCGTACGTGCGGCGACGGCAGGTGCCGCAGTATCGCCCTGCCCGACGCCGTGAGCTGCCCGGGCAGCCGCACGCCGACCTCGGTGACCAGGGTTTCCGGGCGCGTGGGGCGTTCTTTGACCAGGTAGAGCGACTCGTTGCCGTGCAGCACGCCGAGATGCGCGGTGTGGCCGACCCGGTCGGCGAGTTTGCGCAGCAGCGGGACCGCGAGCCGTTCCAGCGGATCGTGCCGTAGGTAGGCCGAACCGAGCTCGAACGCGGCGATGCCGAGGCCGTACCGGCGCTCGGCCGGCAAGTGTGCCACGAAACCGGCGGCTTCCAGTTCGGCGAGCAGGTGATACGTCGTCGAACGCGGGAGCCCGAGTTCGCGCGCGATCGCGGCCGCCGAAACCGGGCCCGGCCGGGCGGCAAGGGCCCGAAGGATGCCGAGGCCGCGTCGTAGAGCCGGCACTTCGCTGCTCTCACCCATGCTGACCTCCTGTTTCGCTCGGCGCGGTAGCAAGGGACCTTTGCTACCGCTTCTCTCAACGTCGAGAGAAGCGGTAGCAAAGGTCCCTTGCTCTCTTTCCGCAGGTCACCGTGTGGATTTTGGGACGTCAGGTGTCCCAAAATCCACACGGTCGGTCAGCACCGCTACGCGGAGTACGGGGTGTGTGGATATAGGGACACTCAACGTCCCTATATCCACACACCTCCGTCGTCCGCGATAGCAAGGGACCCTTGCTATCGCCGTGCGTGTCTTGGATACGAGACATAACCACCGGTTGGGGCCGCCCACCAGCGGGCATGGCGTTGTCCAATGGGGTCATGCCGGAAACCGTACTTCTGGGCTCCGAACCGCTTCGGCCCGAACAGGTCGTCGCGGTCGCCCGTGACCACTCGCCCGTCGCGGTCAGCGAAGCGGCCGAGAAGAACCTCGCCGCGACGCGTCAGCACATCGACGACCTCGCCCACGCCGAGACGCCGACGTACGGCGTTTCGACGGGCTTCGGGGCGCTCGCGACCAGGCACATTCCGCTCGAGAGCCGCACCGCCCTGCAGCGGTCGCTGATCCGGTCGCATGCGGCGGGCGCGGGGCCGGTCGTGGAGACCGAGGTCGTGCGCGCGCTGATGCTGCTGCGTCTCCGCACTCTCGCCAGTGGGTACACCGGCATCCGGCCGCAGACCGCGCAAGCGCTTGCGGCCCTGCTCAACGCCGGGATCACCCCGCTTGTCCACGAGTACGGCTCTCTCGGCTGCTCCGGTGACCTCGCGCCTCTCGCCGCCGTCGCGCTCGCGCTGATGGGGGAGGGCGAAGTCGAGTACAACGGCGAAGTCGTCCAGGCCGGCGTCGCGCTGAAGCACGCTGGCATCGAGCCGGTCGTTCTCGCGGAGAAGGAGGGCCTCGCCCTCACGAACGGGACCGACGGCATGCTTGGCATGCTCCTGCTCGCCGCGGCCGACCTGCGCAAGCTTCTCGACACCGCCGACATCACCGCGGCGATGAGCGTCGAGGCGCTCCTCGGTACCGATCGCGCCTTCGCCGCCGATCTCCAGGCGCTGCGCCCGCATCCCGGGCAGGCGCGGAGCGCCCAGCGCATGTGGACGGCGCTTCAGGACTCGAAGATCGTCGAGAGCCACCGCGGTCCGGACTGCAACCGCGTCCAGGACGCGTACTCCCTCCGCTGCGCGCCCCAGGTGCACGGCGGCGCACGCGACAGCCTCACGCACGCCGAGCTCGTCGCTGAGCGTGAGCTTCACTCCGCGGTCGACAACCCGGTCGTGTTGTCCGACGGCCGCGTCGAGTCGAACGGCAACTTCCACGGCGCCCCGGTCGCGTACGTGCTCGACTTCCTCGCCATCCCGCTCGCGGACGTCGCCAGCATCGCCGAGCGCCGCACCGACCGGATGCTCGACAAGGCCCGTTCACACGGCCTGCCGCCGTTCCTCGCGTTCGACCCCGGCGTCGATTCGGGTCACATGATCGCCCAGTACACGCAGGCGGCCATCGTCAGCGAGCTCAAGCGTCTCGCGGTGCCGGCGTCGGTCGATTCGATCCCGAGCAGCGCCATGCAGGAGGACCACGTCTCCATGGGCTGGTCCGCCGCGCGCAAGCTGCGCAAGGCCGTCGAGGGGCTCAACACCGTCCTCGCCATCGAACTGCTCACCGCCGCGCGGGCACTCGACATGCGCGCGCCCCTGGTCCCGTCGCCGGTCACCGGCCGGGTCCGGGATCTCGTCCGCACGAAGGTCGAGGGTCCCGGCCCCGACCGTCATCTGGCGCCGGAGATCGCCGCCGCCGAAGAACTCGTCGCGTCGGGTGCCGTCCTCGCCGCGGCCCAACTGGAGGTCTGAGCCCATGACCCGCACGGTCCGTGCCGCCCGAGGCACCACGCTCACCGCGAAGAACTGGCAGACCGAAGCCGCGCTGCGGATGTTCCACAACAACCTCGACCCCGAGGTCGCCGAGCGACCGGAGGACCTGGTCGTCTACGGCGGCACCGGTAAGGCCGCCCGCAACTGGGCCAGTTTCGACGCGATCACCCGCGAGCTGACCAGTTTGGAGCAGGACGAGACGCTGCTCGTCCAGTCCGGCAAGCCGGTCGGCGTGTTCCGCACGCATGAATGGGCGCCGCGTGTGCTCATCGCGAACTCCAACCTCGTCGGCGACTGGGCGACCTGGCCGGAGTTCCGCCGCCTGGAGGCGCAGGGCCTGACCATGTACGGCCAGATGACCGCGGGGTCCTGGATCTACATCGGCACGCAGGGAATCCTGCAGGGCACCTACGAGACCTTCGCCGCCGTCGCGAAGAAACGGTTCGGGGGAACCCTCAAGGGCACTCTGACGGTCACCGCCGGTCTCGGCGGCATGGGTGGCGCGCAGCCGCTGGCCGTCACGATGAACGACGGCGTCGCGCTCGTCATCGAATGCGACCCGCAGCGCGCTCACCGCCGTGTCGAGACCCGCTACCTCGACGAGGTCGCCGACGACCTCGACGACGCGATCCGCCGGGTGGAGGCCGCGAAGAAGGAGAAGCGCGCGCTGTCCGTGGGCGTGGTCGGCAACGCCGCCGAGGTGCTGCCCGAACTGCTGCGCCGCGGCGTCGAGGTCGACATCGTCACCGACCAGACTTCCGCGCACGACCCGCTTTCGTACCTGCCCAAGGGCATCGGTGTCGACGAGTGGCAGGACTACGCGGACAAGAAGCCCGACGAGTTCACCGAGCGCGCCCGCGAGTCGATGGCGGAGCACGTCGAGGCGATGCTCGGCTTCCTCGACAAGGGCGCCGAGGTCTTCGACTACGGCAACTCCCTGCGCGGCGAAGCGAAACTCGGCGGCTGCGAGCGCGCGTTCGACTTCCCGGGGTTCGTGCCCGCCTACATCCGCCCGCTGTTCTGCGAGGGCAACGGCCCGTTCCGCTGGGCAGCGCTGTCGGGTGATCCCGAGGACATCGCGGCGACCGACCGCGCGATGCTGGAACTGTTCCCGGAGAACGAATCCCTCGCACGCTGGATCAAGCTGGCCGGCGAACGCGTCGCGTTCCAGGGGCTGCCGTCGCGGATCTGCTGGCTCGGCTACGGCGAGCGGCACCTCGCGGGCCTGCGGTTCAACGAGATGGTCGCCAGCGGCGAGCTGAAGGCACCGGTCGTCATCGGCCGCGACCACCTCGACTCGGGCAGCGTCGCCTCGCCGTACCGCGAGACCGAGGGCATGGCCGACGGTTCCGACGCGATCGCCGACTGGCCGTTGCTGAACGCGCTGGTCAACACCTCGTCGGGCGCCAGCTGGGTGTCGATCCACCACGGCGGTGGGGTCGGCATGGGCCGCTCCATCCACGCCGGCCAGGTCAGCGTGGCCGACGGAACCCTGCTGGCCGCGCAGAAACTCGAACGCGTACTCACGAACGACCCGGGCATGGGCGTCATCCGGCACGTCGACGCCGGATACGACCGCGCCGCCGACGTCGCCGACGAGCGGGGCGTGCGCGCGCCGATGCGGGACGCCGAGTGACCGCGACCTCGCTGCTGGAGGAGATCTCGGACGTCGGCCGCGACCCGAAGCGCGGCGGCTACTCCCGCCACGCCTTCGACGCGGCCGAAACCGAGCTGCGCGCGTGGTTCGTCGAGCGCGCGGGACGCCTGGGGCTGGGTGTCGAGACCGATCGCAACGGCAACATCTGGGCCTGGTGGGGCACACCCGGGCCGGACGCCGTGGTCACCGGCAGCCACCTCGATTCGGTGCCCGGTGGCGGCGCCTTCGACGGTCCGCTCGGCGTCGCGAGCGCGCTCGACGCGGTGGAGATCTTGCAGGCCAGGGAATTCCGGCCCGTCAAACCGTTCGCCGTCGTGGTCTTCGCGGAAGAGGAGGGCGGCCGGTTCGGCGTGCCGTGCCTCGGCTCGCGGCTGCTGACCGGGACCATCGACGCGGACAAGGCACGTGGCCTGCGTGATCCGGACGGCGTCACGTTCGCCGAAGCGGCGGCGAAATCCGGCCTCGATCCCGATCGGGTCGGCCGGGACCCGGAGCGACTCGGCCTGATCGGGCGGTTCCTCGAACTGCACGTCGAGCAGGGTCGCGGGTTGATCGATCTCGGCTCGCCGGTCGCTGTCGGCAATACGGTGATCGCCCACGGCCGCTGGCGATTCTCCTTCCAAGGTCAGGGAAACCATGCCGGTGCGACGCTGATCGGTGATCGTCGTGACCCGATGATCCCGGCGGCCGAGACCGTCCTCGCCGTGCGGAAACTGGCGAAGGCGACGGCTGACGCCAGGGCCACGGTCGGCAGGCTCGTGCCGGTGCCGGGCGGCACCAACGTCATCGCGTCCACTGTGGACCTGTGGTTGGACGCGCGCGTGCCGGGCACGGACACGCCCGAACTGGTCGCGGAGATCGCGAAGCTGGCTGAAGAGGCGGCCGGGCAGGAAGGCTGCCGCGTCGAGGTCACCAGGGAGTCGTACTCGGACGACGTGGTGTTCGACGACGCGCTCCGCCGCGACCTGAGCACCTGGCTGGGCGGGCCGCCGGAACTGCCGACCGGCGCCGGGCATGACGCCGCGATCCTCGCCGGGTTCGTCCCGTCCGGAATGCTCTACGTGCGCAATCCGACCGGGATCAGCCATTCCCCTGAGGAGTTCTCCGAGGCGGCGGACGTCGACCATGGTGCCCGCGCGCTCGCGGACGTCCTGGAGAAACTGTCGACATGACGACATATTGGTGTGAACGGGCCTGGTTGCCGGACGGGATCGCCGATGCCGTCCGGATCGAGGTCGACGGCGGGACGATCGTTTCCGTGACGGCGAAAGCGCCTCGCGAAGGAACTGTCCTGAGTGGACTGACCCTGCCGGGCTTCGCCAACGGGCACTCGCACGCGTTCCACCGTGCGCTGCGCGGCCGGACGCACCATGACCGCGGGACCTTCTGGACGTGGCGCGAGCGGATGTACTCGCTCGCGTCACGACTCGATCCGGACTCGTACTATCGGCTGGCGCGTGGGGTTTACGCCGAGATGGTGATGGCCGGGTACACGAGTGTCGGCGAGTTCCACTACCTGCACCACGCGCCAGGCGGAAAGCCTTACGCCGAGCCGAACGCGATGGGCGAGGCGCTGCGGCAGGCGGCCAGGGACGCCGGGATCCGGCTGACGTTGCTCGACACCTGCTACCTCGCGGGCGGCATCGGCGTGGAGCCCGACGAGGTGCAGCGGCGATTCTCCGACGGGACAGCCTCGAAGTGGGCGCAACGAGTCGGCGAATTGCGGGAGGATGAGACGTTCCGGGTGGGTGGTGCGATCCATTCCGTGCGCGCCGTTCCCGAAGACCAACTGTCCGAAGTGAATCGTGGGACCGGGCCGCTGCACATCCACCTTTCCGAGCAGCGGGCCGAGAACGAGCAGTGCCTGACGGCTTACGGCCGGACGCCGACGGGGTTGCTCCACGACCGCGGAGTGCTCAGCGAGCGGCTCACCGCGGTGCACGCGACGCATCTGACGCCGCTCGACATCGAACGACTCGGCGAGGCGCGAAGTCGTGCCTGCTTCTGCCCGACGACCGAACGGGATCTCGGCGACGGCATCGGTCCCGCGCGGACGTTGCTGGACGCCGGTGTGCGGCTGTCGCTCGGCAGCGACAGCAACGCGGTCGTCGACGCGTTCGAGGAGACCAGGGCGCTGGAACTCAACGAGCGGCTCGCCAGCGAGAAGCGTGGCCGGTTCACCGCGGAGGAACTGCTCGCGGCGGCGACGGATCACGGCGCGATCGGCTGGGCCGAGGTCGGCGCGCTGGCTTTGGGCGCGGGCGCGGACCTGGTCACGGTCGGCCTCGGGTCGGTGCGGACCGCGGGGATCGAGCCGTCCGGGGTGGTCTTCGCCGCCTCCGGCGCGGACGTCCGGGACGTCGTCGTGGCCGGGCGTGAGATCGTCCGCGATGGCGTGCATCAGCTGATCGACCGGCCGGAAACGGTCTTGGCCAAGGAGATCGAGGCATTGTGGCAGTCCTGATCACGGGTATCGGCGAGCTCACCACGAACGACGCGGAGCTGGGCAAACTCCGCGACGCCGCCGTCGTCGTCGAGGGTGAGACGATCGCTTGGGCCGGTTCGGCGGCGGACGCGCCCGACGCGGACGAGCGGGTCGACGTCGAGGGCCGCGCGGTGCTGCCCGGCTGGGTGGACAGCCACACACACCTTGTGTTCGCGGGGGATCGGACGGCGGAGTTCGAGGCACGGATGGCCGGGAAGGCGTACAGCGCCGGAGGGATCGCGGTCACCGTCGACGCGACGCGATCGGCTTCCGACGAGCAGCTTGCGGCGAACCTGCGGCGTCACGTCGACGAAGCGGCGAAGCAGGGCACGACGTGTCTGGAGACGAAGACCGGATACGGGCTCAACGTCGAAGATGAGATGCGCTCGGCGCGGATCGCCGCCGACGTGGCCGACGAGGTCACCTTCCTCGGAGCGCATCTGGTTCCGCCGGGCGCGGACGCGGAGTCCTATGTGGACCTGGTGTGCGGCGACATGCTCGACGCGGTGGCGCCGCTCGTGCGGTGGGCGGACGTGTTCTGCGAGACCGGCGCTTTCGACGAGGCGCAGTCCGCGCGGGTGCTGAAGGCGGCGCGGGAACGCGGGCTCGGGCTGCGGGTGCACGGGAACCAGCTGGGGGAGGGGCCGGGGGTGCGGCTCGCCGTCGAACTGGGGGCCGCGAGTGTCGACCACTGCACGTACCTGAGCGAAGCGGATGTCGAGGCTCTCGCTGCTTCGGACACTGTCGCGACCCTTCTGCCGGCGTGCGACCTGTCGACCCGGCAGCCGCTGGCGCCGGCGCGGCGGCTCCTGGACGCGGGCGCGACGGTCGCGCTGGCGAGCAACGCGAACCCGGGCAGCTCGTACACGACGTCGATGGCGTTCTGCGTCACGACCGCGGTGCTGCAGATGCGGATGACGATCGAGGAGGCCGTCTGGTCGGCGACGGCGGGCGGCGCTCGAGCTCTGCGGAGGGACGACGTCGGAGTGATCCGACCCGGCGCGCGGGCGGACCTTCAGGTGCTCGAAGCGCCTTCGGTCACGCACCTCGCGTATCGGCCCGGGGTGCCGCTGACGGCCGCTGTGTGGCGGCGCGGGAAGCTTCTGACCAGCGGTTTCGCCTCAAAGTGATAGCAAAGGTCCCTTGCTCCCCCCGCTGAGGTCAGGAGGCTCGGCCGAGGGTTTCCTCGACGCGCAGGCGTAGCGCGGGCGGGAGTTCGCCGAGCAGGTGGGACCACTGCTCGACCCGCTTCTCGCTCAGGTGGGTGAGCAGGTCGAGCACCGGCGGCCACAGGTCCTCGTCGGCGGCCGCGACCCGCAGCAGGCCGCGGAACCGGGCTTCGGAGAGCAGCCCGAGGACGTGATCGATCCGGTTCTTGTCGTCGAGGACGAACGCGATCCGGATCAGCGCCTCGTCGCCGATGACGTCGAGTGCCCTTCGCACCGTCGGATCGGGCAGGTGGCCGACGAACCGGCCGACGGTGATCCAGTCCTCGCGGCGCACGAGTTCACCGGCGACCGCGACGACGGTGTCGAGCGGGATCCGCCCGATGATCGCGCTCGCGCGGCGCGGGTCCAGCTCGGCCGCGACGTCGGCCAGGAAGGGCGGCTTCAGCCGCTTCGCGACGTCGACGCCCCGGGAGACGTCCACCAGTCCGGCGATCCGCGCGCACAGAAGCGGGCCGAAGACCTTCTCGGCGATTTTCGCGAGGATCGGGCTCGGGACGAGCTTGCTCGCCATCGCCATCCGCTCGAGGGCGGCGCGGTTGGCGTCGAACAGCGTGTCCGTGACCTGCTCGCGGAACGCCTGGAGTTCGGCGGCGTCCACCTTCTCCAGATAAGCGAGCCGCTCGGGAGTGGTGCCGAGGACGCGGGCGAGTTTGAGGATCTCCGCCCGTGAGGCGAAGTTTTCGGTGGTCACAGGCCCACCACCTTGCGAACGGTGCCCCGCAGAAGCGCGGGTACGTACTTCAGGCCCTCTTCGCCCGCTTCGGCCAAGGCCTTGGCCTGACGGTGGCGCGCGTCGCGCAGCGCGTCGGAGAGGTCCTGCTTCTCGTTGTCGGCCAGCGCTTCGATGCCTGCCGGGACAGGACCGCCTAGCTGACCGGTGAGTGTGCGCTCGGCCATGGTGGATCATCATGCCTCATCGGGCCGGGAAAGCAGGGGACCTTTACTTTCGTCCATGGCGGACCGGTCGTCACGGCTTGTAGCGTCCAGGTCTGTGATGGACGGAGAAGAGCCCGTGCGGCGCGGGCGACGGCTGATCATGGACGTCGCGCTGTGGCTCGGGCTCTGTGGCTGGGTGACCATCGACGCCGGATCCAGCACGAAGCACTGGGAGCTGCTCTTCGGGCTCACCGCGACCACGGCCGCGATCGCGGTGTCGCGCCGGTACCCGCTGGTCTCACTCGCCATCGCCATGCTCGCGAGCTTCATCGTGCTGGGCAGCTTCGGCGGCCGGGTGCCGATCTGGGAAGGGTTCCTCCTCGTCGCGGTGAGTTACCTCGCCGGCTACCGGCAGCCGGTCGCGAAGCCGATGTTGCGCCTTTTCACGATCGTTTCCGTGATCGCGGTCCCGGTGGCGCTGCTGTGGAGCGAGGACGGCTTCTCAGCCTGGGGTGCGCTGCTCGGCATCCTGGTCTTCGCGTCGGTGACGCCATGGCTGCTGGGCCGCTACATCCGGCAACGCGAGGACATGGCGCGTGACGGCTGGCGCCGCGCCGAGGAGATGGAGAGCCGTCAGCGGCTCATCGCCGACCGCGCGCGGCTGCGCGAACGGACGAGGATCGCCAGCGACATGCACGACTCGCTGGGCCACGAGCTGAGCCTCATCGCGGTGCGCGCGGCGGCGCTGGAGGTCGCGGGCGGGCTCGACGAGCAGCAGCGGCAGGCCGCCGGTGACCTGCGACAGAGCGCCGCGACGGCGACCGAACGGCTGCGCGAGATCATCGGGGTCCTGCGCGAGGACGACGCGCCGACCGAGCCGGTGCACGAGAGCATCGACGAACTGCTCGACCGGACAAGGGCTTCCGGCGTGCTGATCGAGTCCTCTGTGGACGCACGGCTCGACGGTGAACCGCGGATGGTCGACCGCGCCGCCTACCGCGTGGTCCAGGAATCGGTCACGAACGTGGTGAAACACGCGCCGGGGGCGGCCGTCACCGTCCGGGTCGTGCGATCGGCGGGGCGGACGGACGTCGTGGTCACCAATGCCGCGCCGCCCGCGGGGCCGTTGCCGGGCCGGGCTTCGGGCAGGCGCGGGCTGATCGGCCTGCGCGAGCGGGTCCGGCTGGTCGGCGGGACCCTGCGGGCAGGACCGCACGAAGGCGGATTCGAGGTCAGCGCGACCTTGCCGCACGACGCGGCACCGTCGGAGGAATCGCCGGAGAGCCAGGCGGCGATGGACGCCGAGGTCGGGCAGTCGATGTCGGCCAGGGAACTGGAACGTGCCCGCCGTGACGTCCGGCGCAGCCTGATCCAGGCGGTCGTCGTGCCGATCGGGCTGTTCGGCCTGGTGGTCGGGATCAGCGGGGTGGTGTTCCTCGTCCAGTGGTACGGCTCCGTCCTCGCCGGCGGCGACTACGACCGGATCCGGATCGGCCAGTCGCGGGCGGAGATCGCGGCCGTGCTGCCCGGCGGCCAGCGGATCGCCCGGCCGCGGGTGGTGGAGCCACCGGTGCCCGCGGGGGCGACATGCGAGTACTACGGCACCGAGCGCACCGTGTTCAACTTGAACTACGAGGCCTACCGGCTGTGCTTCGCCGGGGGGAAACTCGTGGCGAAGGACATGATCACCGAAGACGAGCAAAGGGGGAACCCGGATGATCCGGGTGGTGCTGGCCGATGACGAGGCGATGATCCGCGCCGGCGTGTCGGCGATCCTCGCGGCGGACGCCGGGATCGAAGTGGTCGCGGAGGCCGAAGACGGCCGTGCCGCTGTCGAGCAGGCGCGCGCGACCAGGCCGGACGTCGTGCTCCTCGACATCCGGATGCCGGTCATGGACGGGCTCAAGGCGGCGGAGGAGATCCGGCGGCTGCTGCCCGAGATCGGTGTGATCATGCTGACCACGTTCGGCGAGGACGCCTACATCGAGCGTGCGCTGGGCCTCGGCGCGAGCGGTTTCCTGTTGAAATCCGGTGATCCGCGTGAACTGCTGTCCGGGATCCACGCTGTCGCGGGCGGTGCGGCGTTCCTTTCGCCGAAGGTCGCGCAGCGGG
The DNA here is from genome assembly GCF_044547565.1 of Amycolatopsis sp. NPDC052450. NCBI lineage: Bacteria > Bacillati > Actinomycetota > Actinomycetes > Pseudonocardiales > Pseudonocardiaceae > Amycolatopsis > Amycolatopsis sp. NPDC052450. The sequence continues at coordinate 51,576 of NZ_JBIUAQ010000009.1, forward strand.
TCATCGCCCGCTTCTCCGGCAACCAGGTGTCCCGCGCCGAAGAGGCGCGGGCGCTGATCGGCAAGCTGACCCCGCGTGAACAGGAAGTGCTGGCGCTGCTGGGTTCCGGACTGTCCAATGCGGACATCGCGGCCAAGCTGTTCGTGGTCGAGGGCACGGTGAAGGCCTACGTGAGCACCATCCTCAACCGGCTCGGCGCGCGGAACCGCGTGCAGGCCGCGATCACCGCGTACGAGGCGGGGCTGGTCGGCGGGGAATCGGAGGCGTCCAGCCGCTGACCCCGGCGCCGATGCGGGCGGTGAGCGCGCCGGGCAGCAGGCGGAACACGCCGTTGCGGACGGCCACGGCGACCGGATTGCGCAGCTGGGGCCCCATTTTCCCCGCCTGCACCGAGGATTTGACCACCGCTTGGGTGCGTGGACGGCGTTGTTCGTCGTAACTCTTCAGCGCGGCGTCGACGTCTTCGGTGGTGCTCAGCGCGGCGGCGAGGACGACGGCGTCCTCGATCGCCTGGCAGCCGCCTTGGCCGAGGAACGGCGGCATCGCGTGGGCCGCGTCGCCGAGGAGCGCGACGCGGCCCTTGACGTAGGTCGGCAGGGGAGTGCCGAGCAGGTGGAGATCGTGGTGGAGCAGCGTCTCCGGCGTGGTCGCGTCGATGAGCTCGGGAATGGGCTCGTGCCAGCCACCGAAGCGGTTCCGCAGATACGCCTTCGGGTCCTCGTAACGGATTCCCGCTTCGGCGACGTAGCTCGCCCACCAGTAGACGCGGCCGTCGTGCAGCGGAATGACGCCGATCTCGGCGCCGTCGTCCCAGCTCGTGCTGAGTTCCGTCGGGTGCGGGAGGGTGGTGACCGCGCGGAAGGCCGTGCTGCCGCTGTAGACCGGTTCGGGGTGCCGTGGCCAGAGTTGTTCGCGGGCGGTGCTGTGGATTCCGTCCGCGGCGACGACGACGTCGGCGTCGAGATCGTCGAGGCTCGTGACCTCGACGCCGGTGCGGACGCAGCCGTCGGGCAGGGCATCGTGGAGAGCGCCGATGAGGTCCGCGCGGTGGATGGCGGCGAGCGGGCGGCCGTGATGACGGCGAAACGCCTCGGCGTCCCAACGGGTGATGCGGCGGCCTTCGCGGTCATGGAGACCGCCGGACGATTGTTCTTGTTTTCCGGCCAGGCGGACGCCCAGTGTTTCGAGTGAGCGCAGGGCGTTCGGCCACAGGGAGATGCCGGCGCCGACGGCGGTGAGCTCGGGTGCCTGTTCGAGGACGGTGACCTCCCAGTCGATGCCGTGCAGTCCGATGGCGGCGCTCAGTCCGCCGATTCCTCCGCCGATCACGATCGCTTTGCGCATGTCGACCTCCTCTACATTTGTAGAGTACTACTACACTTGTAGAGTGCGAAAGGCGACGATCGGGGACGCGGCCATCGAGGTGATCGCGGCCGAAGGGATGCGAGGGCTGACGCATCGCGCCGTCGACCGGTCCGCCGGGCTGCCGCCGGGCTCGACCTCGTATTACGCGCGGACGCGGGCGGCGCTGCTGGAGCTGGCGATCTCGCGAATGGTCGAACTCGACGACGTCACCCTCGATCCGCCGCCCGGGCGGTTGGCCGAGTACGTGGCGGGGTTCGCCCACGCGGCGATCACGAACGGGCGGACGCGGATGCTCGCGCGATACGAATTCGCGCTGGAGGCGACGCGGCGGCCGGAGCTGCGCGAGGCCTACGACCGCGGGGGCCTGGTCATCCGGCGGCGATGCGCCGAGGTGCTCGCCGGATGCGGATCGGCGGAGCCGGAGCGGCACGCGCGGGTGCTCGTCGCGTGGCTGGACGGGACGGTCTTCGACGCGCTGGCCGGGACCGGCTCGCTGCGGCCGCCCGGCCTGGAGGAGCTGACGCGAGCGGCGCGGGAGGTTTTGGCGGGGCTCGGGGTGGCGGGGTAGCGGGGGACCTTTGCTATCGCCGAGGCTCTGACCTGCGGTTTTGCGCGTTGGGGCAGCAAGGGACCTTTGCTATCGCGTGGGGGTGTGTGGATATAGGGACGTTGAGTGTCCCTATATCCACACACCCGGTACTGCGCGTAGCGGTGCGTACGGACTGTGTGGATTTTGGGACATCTGACGTCCCAAAATCCACACGGTCACCTGCGGAAAGAGAGCAAGGGACCTTTGCTCTCGCTTCTCTCGATGTTGAGACAAACGAGAGCAAAGGTCCCTTGCTCTCCCTCAGGCGTCGCGCCGCCGCAACACGGTAGAACCGGTGACCAGACCGGCCGCCGCCCACGCCATACAGAGCGCGATGCCGACCCAGGGCGCGTAGGGCGAGACGCCGCCGAAGATCGGGTTCGGCTGGCCGGGGGTCACCATCGCGTTGACGCCCGCGAAGCCGGGGAAGTAGTTCACGATGTCTTCCCCGCCCAGCGAACCGGCGAACATCGGGATCATCACCAGCAGCACGAAGACCGTCACGATCGTCCCCGCCGTGCTTCGCAACGCCGTCCCGAGGCCGAGGCAGAGCAGGCCCAGCAGCGCGAAGTAGCCGCCCATGCCCGCCGAGGTCGCGAGCACCTCGCCGACCGACGAATCCCGCGCGGGGATCAGCGGCGCCGAGATCGCCACGCCGGCGAGGGTGTTCAGGACGCCGTAGCCGAACAGCACCGGCAGCAGGACGGCCGATTTCGCGGCGAGGACCCGGTTCCGCACCGGGACCCACTGCAGGGTCGAGCGGATGCTGCCGCTCGCGTACTCGCTCGTGATGAACAGCGTCGCCAGCGCGACCACGGCGAACTGCGTGAGGTAGAACGCCGCTCCGGCCACCACGGCGTGCGGAGCCATCGAGCGTTCGACGCCGGAGTTCGCGGCCAGGCCCAGCGCGCCGGAATAGGCGAGCATCAGGAAGAGTCCGCTGATCAGGCACCACCAGGTGGACCGGACCGACCAGAACTTGGTCCATTCCGAAGAGATCGTGTTCATCGTGCGCTCCACTGCTTGAAGAAGCCGGTCAGCCGGTCGCGGAAGAAGTCCAGCGCCTCCCGCGAATCGATCGAGCCGTACTGGTTCTCGACCTCGGACGGCGGGAGGTGCGGCCGCAACCCCAGCTGGTCGACCAGGATCGCCGCGTCGGTCACGGACGAATGGCCGCTGTTCTCCACGAGGTCCTGTTCCTTCGGCCCGGTGAGCCGCGGCCAGGTCTCGTTCCACGACGTGCGGTAGTACTTTTCGCCGGTCGGGCTGGTCAGCAGCAGGAACGGCCGGTCGAGGGAAGCGATGCCGAAGAACGGGCCGTCGACGTTCACGCCCGCCTTGATCCGCCGGTCGGCGGCCATCGCGGTGGCTGTCGCGGAACCTCCGGCCGAGTGACCGGCCATCCCGATCTTCGTGGCGTCGATCGACCAGCGCCGGTCCTTCAGCAGGGTGTCGACGACGAACGTCGTGTCGATCGCGCGGTTCGCGATCGCGGCGGGCCAAGGGTCGTCCGACCGTCCACAAGCGACACATTGACGCAGCCCGTCGGGGAACTCCGTCGCCCAGGCTTCATAGGCGTGATCGATCCCGGCGACCACGAAACCTTGTGCGGCGAGGTGTTCGGCCACCGAGGTCAGGGTGATCCGGTTGTTGCCCGCGCCCGGCGAAAGCAGCACCAGCGGACGTCGTCCTGGCAGGGCGGGCGCGTTCTCGCGGGAGTGGACCCGCACCTTGCTCAGCGCGTCCGGCGGCAGGTCGAGTTTCCGCCCGGCGACCGCCGCCGCCGATTCGGCCTTGGTCATGTACAGCGGCGCGCGTCCGAGCGGAACCGCCGGGTACCAGACGTTGACCATCAGTTCGCGCCGCTTTTCGGGCACCCAGGGGTCGGCTCTCGCCTGATCGGTGAGGTGCAGGGTGCGCGACCCGATCGGGAGCGGGCCACCCGGCGCCGGCAGCGACAGTTGCGGTGCCGCCGACGCGGCCGCCGGCACCCCCAGCAGGCCGGCGATCACCGCCACCAGGACCATGAGTGACTTCATGCCGCGACTCCCGTTCCGTATTCGACCGAAGAAGCGGTCAGTTCCATGTACGCCTGTTCCAGTGACGCGGTCCGTTCGGCCAGCCCGTGCACGCGGATCCCGAGTTCGTGCACCGCGTCGCCGACGAGGTGCACGGGCAGGTCGTGCACGATCAGTTCGTCCCGATCGGATTCCGTGGTGGCGCCGAGCGCGCGCAGTCGCTGTTCGAGTGTGCGAAGGTCGGCGGGGGCGGGCACCCGCACCGCGACCGACGTCCGCGAATTGCCCGCGATGAATTCGTCGACCGGCGCGTCGGCGAGCAGCTTCCCCTTGCCGATGACGACCAGCCTGTCGGCGGTCAGCTGCATTTCGCTCATCAGGTGGCTCGACACGAAAACCGTGCGGCCCTCTTCCGCGAGCGAGCGCATCAGCTGCCGCACCCAGCGGACGCCGTCGGGGTCGAGGCCGTTGACCGGTTCGTCGAACATCAGCACACCCGGGTCGCCCAGCAGCGCGCCGGCGATCCCGAGCCGCTGCCCCATGCCGAGCGAGAACGTCCCGGCTCGTTTGCCCGCGACGTCGGTGAGGCCGACCGTCGCGAGCACCTCGTCCACCCGGGTCGCCGGGATCCCGTTGCTGCGCGCCATGGCGAGGAGGTGCTTGCCCGCGCTCCGCCCCGGGTGCAGCGCCTTGGCTTCGAGCAGCGCGCCGACCTCGCGCAGCGGGTACCGCAGGTCGGCGTACGTCTTGCCGCCGATCCGGACCTCACCCGCGCTCGGCGCGTCGAGGCCGAGCGTCATCCGCATGGTCGTCGACTTGCCGGCGCCGTTGGGACCGAGGAAACCGGTCACCTTGCCGGGCGCGACGGCGAACGTCAGTCCGTCGACCACCGTCTTCTCGCCGTAGCGCTTTGTGAGTCCTCGAAGCGTGATCATCCGCGTCCTCCTTCGTGTCCCTGAATCCTCCGACGCGGGGACACCCGGGGGCATTGCCCTGAAGTCATCGGCCACCCCTTACTTTCGACAGGTGCCGCTCGGCACGAGTCACCGCGGAAAGGCACAATCGGCGCCATGACCACCCGCGAACAACGGCGCGTCAATCCGCTCGACCTGGTGATGCTCGTACTCGCCGTGTTCTCCGTCGGGTTGCTCGCCTACGTGACGTTCTTCCCTCATTCGGAGGAGACGGCGCATCGCGTCTTCGTCATCGACACCGTGGTGTGCGGGATCTTCGCGCTGGAATTCCTGTGGCGGTGGCGGCGCACCGGCTGGGAGAAGCGATTCCCGCTGCGCAACTGGTACGAGATCCTCGGCATGATCCCGATCGCGCATCCGGCGTTGCGCGGGTTCCGGCTGCTGCGGATCGTCGTGGTGCTGGTGCGGCTCGCCCGTACGGCGGACCGCGCGTTCGGGGAGCGGTTCACGCAGCGGCTGGTCGAACGGCTTTCGCGGCCGATCGTGCTGGCGATCAAGAAGCCGATCACGATCGCGGTGCTCGACGAGGTCGTGAAGGTGCTGGAAACCGGGAACTATCCGCAGAACCTCGCACGCTCACTCGGGGAGAACCAGTCGCTGCTGCGGGGGATCATCGCCGAGAAGCTCAAGAACGACCCGCAGGCGGGACGGCTTTCGAAGCTGCCGTTCCACGACGAGGTGGTGCGTTCGGTGATCGACACCGCGATGCGCGTGATCCTCGAGGTGCTGACCGATCCGCGGACCGACGAGTTCTTCGCGCACGTGGTGCGGGAGAACCGGGAGCAGATCCGGAGCGCGGTGCAGCTGGGGTTGAACGAGCGTGAGGACGACGAGGAGCTGGCGGCGCAACTGCCGACGCGGCCGCAGCACCAGCTGATGGATTGAGTGGTCACCGGAAGTGTCATGAAAGGGTCGTTCAGGACAAAAGATGTCCTGAACGACCCTTTCATGACATCCGGCGCTGGGTGGTCCGCCGGGTGGGCGCGGCGTTGAGCGGGTCTTCCGGCCAGGGATGCTTCGGGTAGCGGCCGCGGAGATCGGCACGCACTGCCGCGTAACCGTTGCGCCAGAACGATTCCAGATCGGCGGTGACCGCGGCGGGCCGTCCGGCGGGTGACAGCAGGTGCAGTACGACGGGCACCCCCGCCAGCTCCGGCGTCGCGAGCCAGCCGAAGGTCTCCTGCAGTTTCACGGCCAGCACCGGCTGCTCGCCCGAGTAGTCGACGCGGATCCGCGAACCGGACGGTACCTCCAGCCGATCCGGCGCCAGTTCGTCCAAACGCGACGCTTCGGGCCAGGGCAGCAGTCCGCGCAGGGCGGCGCCCGCGTCCAGCGAAGCCAGATCCGACCGTCGGCGCGCCGTACCGAGGTCGAGCCAGCTGTCCAAAGTGGATAACAGCGTCGTCGAATCGACCGCGGGCCAAGGTGAGCCCAGCACTCGATGCAAGAACGCCAACCGTTCGCGCAATCGCCGTCCGTCCTCCGACCATCGCAGGAGGCCGAGCCCTTCGGTGCGCAAGCCGTCCAGCAACGCGGCGCGGATCGCGTCCGGCGCGGGCGAGCGCAACGGTTTCTCCGCGAGCACGATCGCCCCGAGCCGCCGCACCGAACGCGCCACGACGTCACCCGAAGACCAGTGCACTTCGTCCACAGAGGACACCAGATTCGGCGCCGCGCGGACGGCGAGGTCCTCGTCCGCGGGCGCGGCCAGCCGGATGATGCCCTGCGCGCGGCCGGGATCCCTGGTCGCTTCGGCCACCGCCAGCCATTCGACGTCGGCCAGTCCGCTGCCGCGCGGTAGCTCGGCCGCCGTCCCGCCGGCCATCAGGTACACCGGTGCCCCCGCGGAACGCCGTCGTGCGAGCCGCTCGGGATGCGCCAGCGCCACGACCAGCGCCGGATCGGAGGCCTTGCCGCCGTCGGGCACCAGCTTGGAAAGCCTTCGCACGTCACGCTTCCAGCGTTCGTCACCGCGCACTCGCCGCAGTTCGGCTTCGAGGTCGGTCAGCGTGCCACCGCTGTCCAGCAGCGCGACGACTTCGGCCGCCGAACGCGCGTTGGTCCGCGCCGCGCCGTCCAGCAAGGCCCGCGCCAGCCGCGGATGCAAGCCCAGTCCGGCCATTTTCCGGCCGCGTTCGGTCACCGTGCCGTCTTCAGCGGTCGCCCCGAGTGTGGTCAGCAACGCGCGACCGGCGGCCAGCGCGCCTTCGCCGGGTGGGTCCCACCACGAGAGGCCGGAACCGTCCGGAGTGGACCAGCACGCCAGCTCCAACGCGAACCGTGCCAGTTCGGCCGTCCGGATCTCGGGTTCGGGATAGGCGGGCAGGGAACCCTGTTCGTGCGCCGCCCAGCACCGGTACACACGGCCGGGAGCCTCACGGCCGGCACGGCCGGCGCGCTGCTCGGCGACCGCGGCCGAAACGCGGACCGTCGCCAGCCCCGGCAGGCCGCGCCGATGATCGACACGGGGCGCGCGCGACAGTCCGCAGTCCACCACCGCGCGCACGCCCGGCACGGTCAGACTGGACTCGGCGACCGACGTCGACAGCACCACGCGGCGGCGGGCACGGGGGCGCAACGCGTCGTCCTGGCTCGCCGCCGAAAGCCGTCCGTGCAGAGGCAGCACGTCGGCGTCCAGGCCGCTGAGCAGCCCGCTCACCCTGGCGATCTCGCCCGCGCCAGGCAGGAAAGCGAGCACATCACCGTCCCCTTCGGACAGTGCTTTGTGGATCACGCGGGCGACGGTCGCCTCGACCCGTTCGCCGCGCGCGGGCGGGGAGTACGACACGTCGACCGGATAGGTCCTCGCGTGCGCGGTGATCACCGGCGCGTCCCCGAGCAGCGCGGCCAGCCGCCCGGAGGCCACGGTGGCGGACGTCGCGAGCAGGCGCAGGTCGTCCCGCAACCCGGCGCGCACGTCCAGCAACAGCGCGAGCAACAGGTCCGCGTCGAGATGCCGCTCGTGACATTCGTCGAGCAGGACGGTCGAAACCCCGCTCAGTTCGGGATCACCCTGCACCCGCCGGACCAGCAACCCCGACGTCACCACTTCGATCCGGGTCGAAGACGACACCTTCCGATCCCCGCGGACCGAATAACCGACCGTCTCACCGACCCGTTCGCCCAGCAGGGACGCCATCCGCGCGGCCGCGGCGCGGGCGGCCAGCCGCCTCGGCTCGGCGACGATCACCCGGCCTTCGCCGTTGTCCAGCGCGAGCGGCACCAAGGTGGTCTTACCGGTGCCAGGGGGCGCGACGAGTACCGCGGTGCCGTGCGCGTCGAGAGCGGCTTCGAGTTCGGGCAGGACGGCGCGAACCGGCAGATCGGGAAGGGTCACCGCTCGGTGACCTGCGGCGGAGGCGGGATCCGGTAACCGGACGGGCCGATGTTGCGGTTCAGCGAGGCGAGCCACTCCCCGGACGAGATCATCTTCTGGATCGCCCCGGCCACCGCGGCCCGCCCCTCGGTGTCGTCCTTGCGCAGGCCGACACCGTATTTCTCCTTCGAGAACGGCTTGCCGACGACCCTCAGCAACTCCGGGTTCTGCGCCACGTAACCGGCCAGGATGACGTCGTCGGTGGTCACCGCGTCCACCTGTCCCGCGAGCAAGGCCGTGACACAGTCCTGATAGCGCGGGTACTCGACGAGCTGGACGGCTTGGGCGAACTTGTCGCGCACCTGCTCGGCGGAGGTGGTGCCGCCCACGGCGCACAGCTTGCGGCCGTTGAGGTTCTCGGGACCGGTGATGTCGGTCGACCGGAGGCGGACGAGCAGATCCTGGCCGGTGTCGAAATAGGGCCCGGCGAAGGCGACCATCTGTTTGCGTTTTTCGGTGATCGAGTAGGTCGCCACCATCAGATCCGTGGTCCCGGACGTAATGTCCGTCTCGCGGGACGAGGGCTTGCTGTCGTGCCAGGTGATGTGATCCTCGTCCACGCCCAGTTCGGTCGCGATGTACTTCGCCACATCGACGTCGAAGCCGACGTACCGGCCGTCGACCGTCCGTTTGGAGAGTCCCGGCTGGTCGAAGCGGATGCCGATGGTGAGTTCGCCGGACCCGACGGCGCGCACGACGAGGGAATCCGACGGACCGGCCTCGGTGGAACAGGCCGCCGTCGTGACCAGCATCAAGCAGGCCACCAGCAGGCCGCGTCCCCTCATCGGGTGCCTCCGTCCGCCGCCTCACGTTGTTCTCAGGGTCGACGGTTAGCCTAGGCCCGTGCGTAGACCGCCCCAAGTCGTACTCGACGCCGTGGGCACACTCGCCCGGCTCGGACTGGCCGCCGTCTGGTTGGTTTCCGGAGCGCTGAAGATCAGCGATCCGGGACAGACCTACATCGCGGTCCAGGCTTTCGATGTCCTGCCGGACGGGCTCGTCCGCCCGGTCGCGATCGGGATGCCGCTCGTCGAACTGGCGCTCGGCCTGTTCCTGCTCGCCGGGTTCGTGACCCGGTGGGTGTCGGTGCTGTCGGTGCTGATGCTCGCGGTGCTCATCGCCGCGATCGCCCAATCCTGGGCGCGCGGGCTGAGCATCGACTGCGGCTGCTTCGGCGGTGGCGGTCAGATCGCCGCGGATCAGACGAGGTATCCGCAGGAGATCGCCAGGGACCTCGGGTTCGCGCTACTGGGTGTCTGGCTGATCGTGCGGCCGCGGACTTGGCTGTCCGTGGACGGCTGGCTCGGGAACTCTCAAGCCCCCGCCGACGACGACTATGTGGGTATCGCTGAAGGGAACGAATAATCGTGGGTGGAGCTGAGCGCAACGCTCGGAAACGCAAGCAGCAGCAGACGGCGTCGCGCTCGGTGGCACAGGCCAGGGGCGTCGCGGGCGGCGACAAGAAGAAGGTCGTCGCGATCACCGTCGCGGTGGTCGTGCTCGCCGCGCTGGTGATCGGTGGCGTGATCTGGACGACGTCCAGCAAGGACAGCACCGAGGGCAAGGTGATCGGGGCACAACCGACCGCCTCGGCGCCCGGTGTCGTGGAGAAACGTGACGGGGCCGCCGTGGTCGTCGGCAAGCCCGACGCGAAGAAGACCATCGACATCTACGCCGACTTCCTGTGCCCGGTCTGCAAGCAGTTCGAAGAGTCGTTCAAGGGCCAGATCGAGGAGCAGGTGAACAACGGGACCCTGCAGGTCCGGTACCACATGCTGCCGATGCTCAACCAGCGTTCCGACCCGCCGGGCTACTCGCTGGACTCCGCCAACGCCTCGCTCGCCGCGGCCGACGCGGGCAAGTTCCTCGCCTTCCACGACGCGCTGTTCAAGGATCAGCCGGAGGAAGGCGGACGCGGGTTCGACAAGGCGCAGCTGATCAAGCTCGGCCAGGACGTCGGCATCACCGACCCGGCCTTCGCGATGGCGGTCAACGGTGGCGCCTACGAGCAGCAGATCCAGGACGCGTACAAGAAGATCTCGACGGATCCGGCGCTGCAGCAGGACTTCGGCAACGGACCCGGCTTCGGCACGCCGACCGTCACCGCGAACGGGCAGGTCGTGAAGCTCGAGGCGGACTGGGTGAAGAAGGTCGTCGGCTAGTTCTTTGTGTACATGAAGGCCCCCTTCCTTGCGTCTGGGTACAGGAAGGGGGCCTTCATGTACTTGAGGTGGGGTGCGCGGCCGGGCGATAGCAAAGGTCCCTTGCTCCCTTGCCGCAGGCAGGTGTCGCAAGTAGGTGACGAATTGCGGGGGAGTCAGGGAAGCGAAGCGGAGGCGAAGGCGGCGAAGGCCTGTACGCGGGCTGTCTCGGCGGAGCGCGGCCAGACGAGGCCCCACTCGACGTCGGGTGAACCGGCGAAGGGCACGAAGCGGATTCGCGGGTGGCTGAAGTACTCCTGGGCGTGTGCGGCGAGCGGGCAGATGCCGGCGCCGGTGGCGATCGCGGCGAGCAGTTCCTGAAACGTCGCGAAGGGCTTGCCTCGTGTCACGGGGTGCCCGGCCGGTGTCAGCCACTGGCGTGGCTCCTCGATCCAGTACGGCTCCGGCGGATGCGCCGCGCGAAGGACGGTGTCGCGGGCGAGGTCGTCGAGGGTGACTGATTTCCGTCGCGCGAAAGGGTGTTTCGACGACACCGCGAGCACCATCGGTTCGGTGTACACGGCCGGTCCGGTCGTCAGTTCGGGTTCGTCGACGGGGAGCAGCGTCACCAGCACGTCGATCTCACCCGAGCGCAGCATCGCGACCGGGTCGGCGAAATCGGCCTCGCGGATGAGCAGTTCCGTGTCCGGGTAGCGCTGCCGGAAGCGGTCCAGCAGATCTTCGGTCAGGTCGGCGACGCCGGGCGCCTCGAAGCCCAGCCGCAGCACGCCGCCGATCCCGCGCCCGGCCGCGACGGCGCGGTCGATGCCTTCGTGCAGCGCGCGGTAGGCGGGGCCGAGGTCGTCCCGCAGCCGTTCGCCGATCGGCGTGAGCCGGACCCGCCTGCTGGTGCGGGCGAACAGTGGTGCGCCGATCCGGCGTTCCACCTGCTTGATCGTCTGGCTCACCCGTGCCTGCGAGACGTGCAGGCGTTCCGCGGTGCGGCCGAAATGCAGTTCGCCGGCCAGCGCCAGGAAGATCTCGATATCCCGCAGTTCCATAATCTCCAGGTTATCGATAGTGGCCGGTGCCGGTCAGCGGGAACCGTCTTCGTCGCAGGTCTAGACCACCGACGGTATGTCATGTGTTAATTCAAGCAATGAATTTATAAGCATTCGGCATGGGTGGTGAGGTATGACGAAATTCGTGGTCCGGCTCGCTCTGCTGTTCGTTTCGTGTCTCGCGTTGGCGTTGGCGCCGGTTTCGGCACAGGCGGCGCCCGCGTTCGAGGTGTTGGCCTTCTACAACGGGACCTACGACGCGGCGCACATCAGCTTCGTCAAGGAAGCCAACCAGTGGTTCCCGAAAACCGCTTCGCAGCACAACTTCGACTACGCGGCGACCAACGACTGGAACCGGTTGAACTCGCTGCAACCCTCGCAGTACCAGGTCGTGCTGTTCCTGGACGACCTGCCGCAGACCTCGTCGCAGCGCGCGGGCTTCGAGCGCTACATGAAGGCGGGCGGCGCCTTCTTCGGGTTCCATGTGGCGGCGTTCACCACGAATCCGTCCGGCTGGGACTGGTACCACAACAGGTTCCTGGGCACGGGGGCGTTCAAGTCAAACACCTGGGGGCCGACGACGGCGAAGTTGAAGGTGGAGAACCGGCCGCATCCCTCGACCACGCGGCTGCCCGCGACGTTCACCTCGTCGGTGAGCGAGTGGTACGCCTGGAGCAGCGACCTGCGCAAGAACCAGGACATCCGGATCCTCGCGTCGGTGGATCCGGTGAGCTTCCCGCTCGGGACCGATCCGAACCAGTCCTGGTACGGCGGGTACTACCCGATCCTCTGGACCAACACCAAGTACAAGATGCTCTACGCCAACTTCGGGCACAACAAGATGAACTACGAGACGAATCAGCCGCTTTCGTCGACCTTCGCCAGTGAGGTGCAGAACCGTTTCGTCGTCGACGGCCTGCTGTGGCTCGGCGGCGTGAAAGCTTCCTGACGGGGTGCCGAGGGCCTGGCAGGCTGCGTTGTCGCTGGTCAGGCCCTCGGCGATAGCAAAGGTCCCTTGCTACTCCTCGATGGCGCCGCCCACCGCGCGCAGGTGCTCCCGGAAGGTCAGCGAAGGCGACTTCGCACGCTCCGCGAGGAAGTCGGCGAAGCGCACCTGCTCGCGAAGGGACTCTCCGGAGCGGATGCGGTCGGCCTGGAGCCGTTCGGTGTCGCGGATGGCCTCGGCGCGGTCCAGGACCTCGTCCGCCCGGTCGGCCGGGATGAACAGGACGCCGTCCTCGTCGCCGAACACGAGGTCTTCCCGCGTCACCGTCCAGTCCCCGACGACGGCCGAGTCGAGCGCGCCGTCCGGGCGGGCGGAGACCGAGAGCGGGCCGGTCGGGATCGAGCCGAGGCTGAACACCGGCAGCCCGATCTTCTTGATGTCGGCGGTGTCGCGGTGCAGCCCCCAGATGACGACGCCGCTCAGCCCGGCCGCCTCCGCTTCGAGGACCGCGAGGTCCCCGACGCAGCTCTCGTCGAGCCTGCCGCCGTTGTCGACGACGAGGACGTCGCCGGGGTTCGCGGTTTCGTACGCCTCCAGGAAGACGTCGACGCTGCCGACGTGCCGGGCGGGGGTGACCCGCCCGGCCACGCGGCCACCGGGCACGACCGCGTGCGTGCCGGCGGGCGCGCATCGGACCGGGACGCCGGCGCGGACGCAGCCGTCGGTCAGATGCGCGGTGGTCAGCTGGGAGAACCGCTGCCGAAGCTCCTCGGGATCCATATCCCGACTCTAGCCACGGCGCCACACCACGGGTTTGTGGTTCGGGCTGCTGTCATCCCGCACGGAGCCCATGACCTCGCCGTTCTCGCCAACGAGGGCACCGCAGCCGGGAGAAGGCGCGGGAAGCGTCTCGACCGCGCCGCCCGGCGACCACACCGCGGGAACCGTGGAGAAGTCCGGGGTCCTCAAGCAACCCGTGACGAGTCCCGAGCTGTTGAGTGAGACCGCTGTCATGGAGTCCGGCACCGGAACAGAGGTGTCGTAGGCCGTCCAAAGCCGGTCGCCTCCTTGGACACTGGCCAGCACCTTGCCGTCCCGGATCGCGAGGGCCCGTGCCTCGCGGACACCCTCCGGGAGGACGAGTTGCCGCGCCACGCCGTCCTTCCAGAGCCAGGTGCCGCCGCCCTGTTCCTGCATCAGGATCGTGCCGTCGTGGTCGATGTCCACCGGGTGGAGCAGCGGCGGGCTGTCCAGCAGTACCGGGTGCGCGCGGTCGTCCGCGGGCCAGATCGCCGCCCAGGAACCGAATCGCGGGTCGTTGTGCACGGAGCCGACGACGTCGCTGCGGTCGTTCATGCCGACGACCCGTGTCTGGGCGTAGTTCGGCACCTTCCCCAGAAGCTGGAAGCCGCCGTTCTCGAAGACGAACGAACGATAGGTCCGGGTCGGAATCGCGTAGCTGTTCGTGAGAATCGACCCCGACGCGTTCTCGTCCACGGTCACGACCGTGTCGTGGCCTGCCGGGATGCCGTGGTTCTGAACGGTCCCTCCCGACCAGGTGAGCAAGCCGTGTTCGGAGTGTCCCGCGTAGCTTCCGGCCCCGTCGGTGGCCACTACCTGGACAGTGCCGTAGGGCACCGGTAGGTAGCTCATCGTCCAGTCGGTCGCCGACGCGGTGCCGGCCGACAGCAATCCCGCGGCGACGGTGGCTGCCAGGACCAAGCTCGTACGTTTCATCGTTCCCCCTGTGAGTGTGTTCTCCCTGTTTAACGGGGGTCCGAGCCGTCCGTCTGCGTCACCTGACACGTACCGTGCCGTAAATAACATCCGTTCAGACCTGTATGTAAGGATTGATAAATACAGTCCTGTCTGTATCTTCAGTGGCAGCAGCGACCCGGCAACGGACAAGGAGCGTCGTGGTGGCCAACAAGGTGTACGTCGTCGGCGTGGGCATGACGAAGTTCGAGAAGCCCGGACGTCGTGAGGACTGGGACTATCCGCAGATGGCCAAGGAGTCCGGGACCAAGGCGCTCGAAGACGCCGGGATCTCCTTCGACGAGGTGCGACAGGCCTACGTCGGCTACGTCTACGGCGAGTCGACCTCGGGGCAGCGGGCGGTCTACGAACTGGGCATGACCGGGATCCCGGTGGTCAACGTCAACAACAACTGCTCGACCGGGTCCACCGCGCTGTACCTCGCCGCGGAAGCGATCCGGGGCGGCCGCGCCGACTGTGTGCTCGCGCTCGGCTTCGAGAAGATGCAGCCGGGATCGCTCGGCTCCACCTACGACGACCGCGAGCAGCCGATGGGCAGGCACCTCCAGGCGCTCGCGGAGATCTCCGAGGTGCTGTTCCCGCCGGCGCCGTGGATGTTCGGCGCGGCGGGCCGCGAGCACATGAAGACCTACGGCACCACCGCCGAGCACTTCGCCAAGATCGGCGAGAAGAACCACCGGCACTCGGTGAACAACCCGTACGCGCAGTTCCAGGAAAGCTATTCGCTGCAGGACATCCTCGACTCGCGGATGATCTACGACCCGCTCACGAAACTCCAGTGCTCCCCGACCTCGGACGGCTCGGGTGCGGCGATCCTCGCCAGCGAGTCCTTTGTGGACTCGCATGGGCTCGCGGACCAGGCTGTCGAGATCGTCGGGCAGGCGATGACCACCGACTTCGCCAGCACCTTCGACGGCACCGCGAAGAACATCATCGGCTACGACATGAACGTCCAGGCCGCGCGCCAGGTGTACGACCAGGCCGGGCTCGGTGCCGAAGACTTCCAGGTCATCGAACTGCACGACTGCTTCTCCGCCAACGAACTCCTGCTCTACGAAGCGCTGGGACTCTGCGCCGAAGGGGAGGCCGGGAAGCTCGTCGACTCCGGGGACGCCACCTATGGCGGCAAGTGGGTCGTCAACCCGTCGGGCGGGCTGATCTCGAAGGGGCACCCGCTCGGCGCCACCGGCCTCGCGCAATGCGCCGAACTGACCTGGCAGCTGCGCGGAACCGCGGACAAGCGCCAGGTCGACGGCGTTCAGGCCGCCCTGCAGCACAACATCGGACTCGGCGGCGCCGCCGTCGTCACCGCCTACCAGCGCGCCGAGCGCTGATCCCACCGAAAGGACGAACCATGGGCAAGATCAGTGCCTCCGTCGAACTCCCCGCCGCCCCCGGCAAGGTGTGGGCGGAGTTCTCCAACCCCAACAACTTCGAGAAGTGGCTGACCATCCACACCAAGTGGAAGGGCGAGGTCCCGGCCGAATTCTCCAAGGGCGCGCAGGCTTCCGAGGTCGTCACGATGCTCGGGATGCCGAACACGATCACCTGGACGGTCGACGAGTTCGAGGCGCCGTCGAAGCTGGCGATCTCCGGAACCGGGATGGCCGGGGTGAAGGTCAAGTTCGAGCTGACCGTGGAGGCTTCCGGCGAGGGATCGCTCGCCAGCATCAGCGCGGAGTTCGCCGGCCAGATGATCGTCGGCGCGCTCGGCAAGGCCGTCGAGAAGGACGGCAAGAAGAACCTCGACGCCTCTCTCGAGAACTTCAAGGCGCTGGTCGCGTGACCGACGAGCGATTCGATCCCGACGGCCTCGGCAAGTGGACCGAGGAGTCGCGGTTCGAGGTGACCCGCGAGCGGCTGATCGAGTACGCGAAGGCCACCAACGACCCGATCCCGGCGCATCTCGCCGGGGACGTCGCGAGCCCCGTGTTCGCGATCGTGCCGGTGTTCGAGTCGCTGATGGAACCCGCGCTCGAGGTCGTCCCGGTCGGGCTGTTCGGCCGGATCGTGCACGGGGAACAGGAGTTCCGGTTCCACCGGCCGATCCGCCCCGGCGACAAGCTCGTTTCGCGGGCGCGGATGACGGGCTACGAAGGCTTGCCGAACGGCACGCGCGGCACCATCCACCTCGAATGCCGCACTGAAGACGGCGACCTGGTCAACGAGCAGTACGTGACCTTGTTCGTGCGCGGGTTCGACACCGGCGAGACGCGGGGCGAACTCGGGCCGGAGCACAAGTTCGACGACGGCCTGCGCGCGCGGCCGCCGGTGGCGAAGGTCAGCCAGCACGTCGACGACGACCAGACCTACCGGTACGCGCCCGCCGCCGGCGATCCCATGCCCATCCATCTCGACGAAGAGGTCGCGAAGGATTCGGGACTGCCGGGGATCATCGCGCACGGCCTGTGCACCATGGCGTTCACCTCGTGGGCGCTGCTGACCGAGGTCGCCGGGTCCGATGTGGACAGACTGAAGCGGTTCGCCGTGCGGTTCGCCAAACCGGTCCTGCCCGGGCAGGACCTGACCACGTCCATCTGGAGCGCGGGTGGCGGGAGCTACGCGTTCGAGACCACCGTCGGCGAAACCGTCGTGATCAAAGACGGCCTCGCGGAATTCGCGGAGTAGGAGCTAAAGCCATGGGAGCACTCGACGGGCGGGTCGCCGTCATCACCGGTGCCGGCCGGGGGATCGGCCGCGAGCACGCGCTGCTGTTCGCGCGGGAGGGCGCGAGCGTCGTGGTCAACGACCTCGGCGGGGCGAACGACGGCAGCGGGGCCGATGTCGGCCCGGCGCAGGAGGTCGTCGACGAGATCCGCGCGGCGGGCGGGAAGGCCGTGGCGAACACGGCCAACGTCGCCGACTGGGCGGGCGCGGAAGAGTTGGTCGCGCAGGCGGTGGGCGAGTTCGGCAGGCTGGACGTCGTCGTGAACAACGCGGGCATCCTGCGCGACGCGTTCATCGCCGGACTGGAGGAGTCCCAATGGGATTCCGTGATCGCCGTGCATCTGAAGGGGCACGCGGCGGTGCTGCGGCACGCGGCCGCGTACTGGAAGTCGGCGAGCAAGGCCGGCGAGCGGGTGGCGGGCTCGGTGATCAACACCGCGTCGGCGTCCGGGGTCACGTTGCCGAACGCGGGGCAAGCGAACTACGGCGCGGCGAAGGCGGGCATCGCCGCGCTGACGCTGGTCGCCGCCGAGGAACTTGAACGCTACGGCGTGCGGGTCAACGCGATCGCGCCGATCGCGCGCACTCGGCTCACCCTGGCGACGCCGGGCATGGGCGCGATCTTCGCGCAGGAAGTGGAAGAAGGGGAGTTCGACGCGTTCTCCCCGGCCAACATCTCGCCGCTGGTCGCCTATCTCGCGACCGAGAAGTGCCCGCTCACCGGCAAGGTGTTCGCGGTGCAGGGCGGCGCGATCTCCGAACTCGCGGGCTGGCACGACGTCAAGGTGATCGAAACCGAGGCCGCCTGGGAGATCGACGACATCGCCGCGAGGCTGCCGTGATCGAGTGGTCCGAGACCGAACTGCTGATCCGGGACGCCATCCGGGAGTTCATCGACAAGGAGATCCGGCCGCACCTCGACGCGCTGGAAAGCGGGACACTGCCGCCGTACGACCTCATCCGCAAGATGTTCGCGTCCTTCGGCATCGACGCGCTCGCGCGGGAATCGGTGACGAAACTGCTGTCTGAGGACCGTGGCTCCGGTGGCGGTGGCGGGCTCGCGTTCGGCGGGCAGGAGGCGATGGCGCTCATCGCGGTGAGCGAACTGGCCGGCGTCAGCCTCGGCATCGTCGCCTCGCTCGGGGTGAGCATCGGGCTGACCGCGCAGACGATCCTGACCAAGGGCACGCAGGCGCAAAAGGAACGCTGGCTGCCTTCTCTTGTCACTTTCGAGAAGGTCGGCGCGTGGGCGATCACCGAGCCCGACTCCGGCTCGGACGCTTTCGGCGGGATGAAGACGTCGGTGCGGCGCGACGGCGACGAATATGTCCTCAATGGACAGAAGACGTTCATCACCAACGGCCCGTACGCCGACACGATCATCGTGTACGCGAAGCTCGACGACGGCGCCGCCGTCCGCGACCGCAAGGTGCTGACGTTCGTGCTGGACAAGGGCATGCCAGGGCTCACGCAGGGCAAGCCGTTCAAGAAGATGGGCATGATGTCGTCGCCGACCGGCGAGCTGTTCTTCAGCGACGTCCGGCTCGGGCGGGACAGGCTGCTCGGCGAATCCGAGACCGGCCGCGACGGCGACAGCAAGGCCGAGGTGAAGTCCGGGTTCGCCGTCGAGCGGATCGGGGTCGCGGCGCTGGCGCTCGGGATCATCAACGAATGCCACCGGCTTTGCGTGGACTACGCGAAGAACCGGAAGCTGTGGGGCCAGGAGATCGGGCGGTTCCAGCTGATCCAGCTCAAGCTCGCGAAGATGGAAGTCGCGCGGATCAACGTGCAGAACATGGTGTTCCAGCTGATCGAAACCCTGCGCGCGGGCAAGATGCCGACACTGGCCGAGGCTTCCGCGATGAAGCTGTACTCGTCGGAGGCGGCCACCGAGGTCGCGATGGAGGCCGTGCAGCTGTTCGGCGGCAACGGGTACATGGCGGAGTACCGGGTGGAGCAGCTGGCGCGGGACGCGAAGTCGCTGATGATCTACGCGGGCAGCAACGAGATCCAGGTGACGCACATCGCGAAGGGTTTGCTGGGCCGCTGAGGGAGCAAGGGACCTTTGCTATCGCGTGGGTGAGACGGCCGGCGCGCGTGCAATGAAGGGGCCTTTCATAGCAAATTTTGCTATGAAAGGCCCCTTCATTGCGCTTGCGCGAGGTGGGGAGCGCCGAGGTGGCCGCAAGTAGGTGACTAATTGCGGCAGGGCGGGCGGGTCAGGTGCGTTCGATCAGGTGGCCGACGACCTCGGGGCCCGGGTGCGCGTGGCCGGAGCCATCGCGCCGGACGTCGACCTCGGGCAGTTCCACCGGGTCACCGGTGCGCGACGCGCCGGCGGGACGCGGGCCGATCCAGCCAACGACCAGCCGCGTTTCGCCCTTGAGGAACCGTTGTGCCCGGACACCGGCGGTCGCCCGGCCCTTGGCCGGGTACTCGCTGAACGGGGTCACCTTCACGCTCGCGCCGGTCGCGGTGACGACCATCGGCTCGCCGTGTTCGGCGTCGTCGGTGCGGATCGCGCCGAAGAAGACCACTTCCGCTTCGCCGCGCACGGTGATCCCGGCCATGCCGCCGCCCTTGAGGCCCTGCGGCCGCACGAGCGAAGCCGGGTAGCGCAGCAGGGACGCTTCGGACGACAGGAACGCCAGCGTCTCGTCGCCGTCGGTGAGCCAGGTGGCGCCGACGATCTCGTCGCCGTCCTTCAGGCTGATCACGTCGAACTCGTCCGAGCGGACCGGCCATTCCGGCGCGCACACCTTCACGACGCCGAGTTTCGTGCCGAGCGCGAGACCGGGGGAGCCGGCCGCCTGGTCGCCGAGCGGCGCCAAGCCGATGACGCGCTCGCCCTTGTCCAGCGGCACCAGTTCCTTCGCGGCCATCCCGCCGCGTAGCGAAACGGTGCCCGCCTGCTCGGGCAGCACCGGCAGCGGCAGCACGTCGGTCTTGAACGCGCGGCCGCGGTTGGTCACCAGCAGCACCTGACCGCGGGCGGTCGAATGGACCACCGCGGCCACCGAGTCGTGTTTGACGCGACCGTTGCGGCGCCGCACTTCCGACGCCTCCTCCGATTCCGCCGCCGTCCGCGCGACCAGCCCGGTGGCCGAAAGGATCACCTGGCACGGATCGTCGGCGACCTCCAGCGGACCGGACGGCTTCGACGCGGCGAGGACCTCCTTGAGGTCACCGTCGATCAGCGCGGTGCGGCGTTCGGTGGGGGAGTCCTTGGCGACCTTGGCCAGCTCGGCCGAGACGACCTTCTTCAGTACCGACTCGTCGTCGAGGATCTTCGACAGTTCGGCGATCTCCTCGCGCAGCTTGTCCTGCTCCGCCTCGAGTTCGATCCGGTCGTACTTCGTGAGCCGTCGCAGCGGGGTGTCCAGGATGTAGGTCGCCTGGATCTCCGAGAGCTTGAACCGCTTCATCAGGCCGTCCTTCGCGGCCGCGGCGTTGTCGCTCTCGCGGATCAGCTTGATCACCTTGTCGATGTTGAGCAGGGCGATCAGCAGACCGTCGACCAGGTGCAGCCGCTCTTCGCGCTTGCGGCGCCGGTACCGCGTGCGGCGGGTGACGACTTCGTAGCGGTGGCTGAGGAATACCTCCAGCAGCGCCTTGAGCCCCAGCGTCCGCGGCTGCCCGTCCACCAGCACCAGGTTGTTGATGCCGAACGACTGCTCCAGCGGCGTGAGCCGGTACAGGTCCGCGAGCAGCGCCTGCGGGTTCACGCCGACCTTGCATTCGATGACCAGCCGCGTGCCGTTCTCGCGGTCGGTGAGGTCCTTGACGTCGGCGATCCCGGTGAGCCGCTTGGACTTGTTGACCTCGTCGGTGATCTTCTCGATCACCTTCTCCGGGCCGACGCCGTACGGCAGTTCGGTGACGGTGATCGCCTGACGGCCGCGGCTGCCCTCCAGCGGACCGGTTTCGGCGCTGGCGCGCATGCGCACCACACCGCGGCCGGTCTCGTACGCGCGGCGCACCTCGTCGAGGCCCAGCAGCGAACCGCCGGTCGGCAGGTCGGGGCCCGGGACGAACTCCATCAGCTTGTCGAGGGTGGCGTTCGGGTGGTTGATCAGCCACCGCGCGGCGCCGATGACCTCGGTCAGGTTGTGCGGGATCATATTGGTCGCCATCCCGACCGCGATCCCGGAAGTGCCGTTGACCAGCAGGTTCGGGAACGCCGCGGGCAGCACGGACGGCTCTTCGAGCGAACCGTCGTAGTTCGGCCGGAAGTCGACGGTGTCCTCGCCGAGTTCGCCGACCAGCAGCATCGCTTCGGGGGACAACCGCGCTTCGGTGTATCGCGAGGCGGCCGGGCCGTCGTCGGGCGAGCCGAAGTTGCCGTGCCCGTCGACCAGCGGGACGTTGAGCGAGAAGTCCTGCGCGAGCCGGACCATGGCGTCGTAGATCGCCGTGTCGCCGTGCGGGTGGTACTTGCCCATCACGTCGCCGACCACGCGGGACGACTTCACGTACGCGTGCGTCGGCCGGTAGCCGTTTTCGTTCATCGAGTACATGATCCGGCGGTGCACCGGCTTCAGCCCGTCCCGCGCGTCCGGGAGCGCCCGCGAGTGGATGACCGAGTAGGCGTACTCCAGGTACGAATCCTCGATCTCCGTCTTCAGCGAGTTGTCGAAGACGTTCGCGCCGGGCTTGTCGAACGCGGAGGGGTCGACCTTGGTGGTGGTGCCCTTACGGCGTGCCATTGCTCAAAGCTCCTTGAATAGCAGCGAAATCAGGCGTCGATGGCTTCGCGGTCGACCCGGTCGGAGGATTCGACCAGCCAGTTGCGGCGCGGTTCGACCTTCTCGCCCATCAACAGTTCGAGCGCGTTCTCCGCGGCTTCGACGTCGTCGAGGGTGATGCGGCGGACCGAGCGGGTGGCGGGGTTCATCGTGGTGTCCCACAGTTCGTCGGCGTCCATCTCGCCGAGACCCTTGAACCGCGGCACCGGCGTGACGATCTGCTTGCCCGCCCGCTCCAGCTCCGCGAACTTGGTCTCCATCTCCTTCTGGCTGAAGGTGAAATGGGTTTCCGGGTTACGGCCCTTGGTGACCAGTTTGTGCAGCGGCGGCATCGCGGCGTAGAGCCTGCCGTCTTCGATCACCGGCCGCATGTACTTGGCGAACAGCGTGATCAGCAGCGTGCGGATATGCGAACCGTCGACGTCCGCGTCGGCCATCAGGATCACCCGGCCGTAGCGCATGGTCGACAGGTCGAACGTGCGCCCGCTGCCCGCGCCGAGCACCTGCACGATCGAGGCGATCTCGGCGTTCTTCAAGGTGTCGCCGAGCGACGCCTTCTGGACGTTGAGGATCTTGCCGCGCAAGGGAAGCAGTGCCTGGTATTCCGATACGCGCGCCATCCGCGCCGAACCGAGCGCGCTGTCACCTTCGACGAGGAACAGTTCACTGCGGGCGACGCCGGTGGTGCGGCAGTCGACCAGTTTCGGCGGCATGGCCGCGCCTTCGAGCGCGGTCTTGCGCCGGGCGGCGTCCTTCTGCTGCTTCTGGGTGAGCCGGACGCGCGCCGCGTCGACCACCTTCTGCAGCACGACCTTCGCCTCGGACTTGGTCTTGCGCTCCTCGGTCCAGGACCGGATGTGCTTGTCGACGACGCCCTGGATGACGCGGGTGATCCCGGCGGTGGACAGCTCGTCCTTGGTCTGCGAGGTGAACTGCGGCTCCGGCAGCCGGACGTGGACGACCGCCGTCATCCCTTCGAGGACGTCCTCGACGGTCGGCATGTCCTCCTTGGGCTTGAGCAGCCCGCGGGTTTTGGAAATGGCGTCCTGCAACGCTTTCAGCACCGCGCGGTCGAAACCGCGGCGGTGCGTGCCGCCGTGCACGTTGCGGATGGTGTTGGTGAAGCACTCCACCGTGCGCTCGTAGCCGGTGCCCCAGCGGAGCGCGACCTCGATCTCCGCGTGACGCACCACATTGGACTGCATGACGCCGTTGGCGTCCGCCGCGTTCTCCTTGTACGTGCCCTCGCCGTTGATGATCAGCGTGCCGCAGACGGGTTTCTCGCTGTCCGGGGCGAGGAAGTCGACCATGTCGGCGAGGCCGTTGGGGAAGTGGAAGGTCTCTTCGCTGATCGAATCGTCGACGGCGGTGCGCAGTACATAGGTGACGCCGGGGACCAGGAAGGCGGTGTTGCGCATCTTCGCGCGGACACCCTCGACGTCGAGCGAAGAGCCGGTCTCGAAGTAGCGCGAGTCGTACCAGTACCGGATCGACGTGCCCGAGCGCTCGCCGCGTTTCATCTTCCCGGTGACGTTCAGCCCGGACTTGCGGGTGAACTTGGCCTTCGGGCCCGGCCCGTCGAACACGCCGGGGACGCCGTGCGCGAACGACATCTGATGGACCTTGCCGTTCTGCTTCACCGTGACGTCGAAGCGGTGCGACAGCGCGTTCACCGCCGAAGCGCCGACACCGTGCAGGCCGCCGGAGGTCTTGTAGCCCGAGCCGCCGAACTTGCCGCCGGCGTGCAGCCTCGTCAGCACCAGTTCGACACCGGACAGACCGGATTTGGCGTGGGTGCCGGTGGGGATGCCGCGGCCGTCGTCGTCGACCTGGACGCTGCCGTCGGCGTGCAGGGTGACCACGATCTTCGTGGCGTGACCGGCCACACCCTCGTCGGTCGAGTTGTCCACGACCTCGGAGAACAGGTGGTTGATGCCTCGGCTGTCGGTGGAGCCGATGTACATCCCGGGGCGCTTGCGGACCGCTTCCAGACCCTCGAGATGCGTCAGGTCGTCGGCCCCGTACAGGGTCTCAGCAGTCACTGGGTACTTCTCCTGGAGTCATGGCTCGCGAACTAGCTCGTGGAGGTGGTGTTCAACGCGACACCGTACTGGAGGATATCCGTCCCCTCCGACAGCTTCGTCCTCCCGAGCCCCCGGTGTGGCGGATCACGCCGTCCCGGTGGCCGGGTCACGGCTGGGGAAAGCGACTTCCTAGCGGCATTGATGAGGCGTTATCGTTCCCGGTGTCACAGGGTGACGGGGGGAACAAGGTGACCGTCGGAGTCGGTCCCACACGCGTCTCGACCGCACAACGCGTCGTGAGTCTCTGGTATTTCGTGGTGGTCGTCGGGTCGTTCGGCATGCTCGCGTTGATTCCGGTCGCGCACGCCGCGATCCGGTTGCGGCGTGGGGTGCTCTGGCTGTTCGTGCTGGGCTATGGCGGTGTCGCCGTCGGGATGACCTTCCTGCTCGAACGGGCGGCGCTGGAGGGCGAGTCGGAGGCGATGCTGTCGGTCGCCTGGCTCTTCGGCACGATGCTCTTCGTCACCGTGGCCTGCGTCCACCTCGCACTGCTGCGGAAGAAGATCCTCTACCCGCCGCAGACGGCGTGGGTCGAGTCCGGCATGCACTGCGGGTTGTTCTCGATCGACATCGCCGGATTCGGCCAGGTCGGGCGCAGCAGCGAGATCTTCGTGCGAGTCCGGCGGATGCTCTTCGGCCTGCTTTCCGAAGCCTTCGAGGCCAGCGGGATCGCCTGGGACGCCTGCCTGAAGCGCGACACCGGCGACGGCATGATCGTCGTGGTCCCGCCGCATTTCCCGAAGTTCCGCCTGGTGTACCCGCTGGTTTCGCGGCTGACCGCGGAACTGGCCAGGTACAACGTGGTCACCGAGCCCGGCCTGCGGATCCGGGTGCGGGTGGCCATCCACGCCGGCGAGATCGCGCTCGACGAGTACGGCGTGACGGGGCGGCCGAAGGTGCTGCTCGCCCGGCTGCTCGATTCGCGGGTGCTGCGGGACGCGCTCGCCGCGGCGCCGGACGAGTCACCCGTGGTGGTGCTCGTCTCCGACCGGTTCCACGAGGACGTCCAGGACCAGGGCGGCCCCGGTCTCGACACGATGAGCTACCGGCAGGTGCTCGTGCACGAGAAGGAGACCGAGGTCCGCGCCTGGCTGCATGTTCCGGATCCGGTGGTCAGAGGGCTGCCGTGAGGACCTCCAGCGCGCTGTGCTGACGGGCGGCGTCGATCTTGTCGACCGGTCCGGCCCAGCGCAGGCCGTGCTGATCGAGCGACGTGCGGTTGTTCGCGATCGTCGAGTTCGCCTGCCGGGTCAGGTAAGCGCGGTACGGCCTGCCTGCCAGCGCACGGTCGAGCTCGCCGAGCCCCCTGGCGTACGCGCCTTTGAACGACGGCCCGTCGGCGCCGCAGTCGCCGGACTCGCACGGGTCGCGCAGGATCCCGTTCGCGTGCAGCAGCGATGTCGTGGTGGAGGCGTCCGCGAGCCGGCGGGCGCGGGTGAGCAGGGCGGCGTCACCGGTGGCGCGGTTCAGTTCGACCAGCGCGCCGAGGACGATGCCCTGGTTGTAACTCCAGACGGCCTGCCCGTTGTTGGCGCAGGAGGAGTCCAGCCCGTCGTTGATCAGGTCGGCGCCGTTGATCATGCCGCTCGCGCGGAACCAGTCCCAGATTTCGCGTGCCCGCGCGAGCTGGACGGTGTCGCCGGGAAGCCGGTTGTGCAGTGACGCGGCGACCTTGACGTACAGCTCGTTGGTGACGGCGTTCTTGTACGTCTTCGCCGTCGACCACCAGAGACCGCCGCCGCAGGTCCCGTCGCGGTAGGAGTACATGTAGTTCGCCGCGATGACGGCGGTGTCGAGGTAGCGGCGGTCCTTGGTGAGGTCGTAGGCGCGGATCCAGGCGAGCGCCCACCAGCCGGTGTCGTCGATGTACTCGTTCGTGAAGTTGCCGCCGCGGTTGCGGTCGAAGGTGTGGGCGATGGCGTAGCGGTAGTTCGGCGAACCGGTGCGGGTGCTGTAATCGAGGATCGCGGTGAGCGCGTTGGCCGAGTTCCACCAGCCCGTGGTCTGCCAGAGTCCGGTGCCGTTGTCGTAGAACTGCATGAGCGCGGTGGCGGCGGCTTCGGCGCGGTCGTTCGCGGCGACCGTCGTGCGGAACCACGACGTGCAGGCGATTTCCGGGCGGTTGCTTGCCTTCCCGCAGGCGCGAAGGGCGCCGAAACGGTGGGTGGCGGGGTCGTCGACGTTGAACATCAGGGTCCGCCAGCCGCGTTGACCGGCGGGGATCTTCGTGTCACCGATCCGGCTGTCGCTCGCCCAGGAGCGGCCGCCGTCGAAGGAACGGTCGAGCCAGACCTCGTCGCCGGGGTCGCCGTTGCCGACGCTGGCCCAGCCCATGTCGTCGCCGTCGGAGAGATGCAGTGTGATGCCGCGGCCCCAGACGGTCGCCGTGCCGGGTCTTCTTTCGCCGACGGCCAGTGCGGGGTCGCGGCTGTCGCAGTACTTGGCGCAGATCGTCGCCGCGACGGTCGGTTCGGGAGTGGTGGTGGCCGGTGTGAGAGCGAATGTCAACGTTGTCACAAGCAGGGAGGTGAGCCACATGGATCCGAGTGTGGGGGCGGTCACTTTCCTGGCCGATCAAGTCACCCTTTCGGCTCGCGCCGATGGTCTGGAATACTTCTTGCGCGCGTGAGGTTGAACGCTCAAGCAACGTAACCCCGGCCCAGGGAGCAGGTCATGCAGTTCGGAATCTTCACGGTGGGCGATGTGACGACCGACCCGGCCACCGGGGAGGCGCCCAGCGAGTACGAGCGGATCAAGGCGATGGTGCGCATCGCGCTCAAGGCCGAAGAAGTCGGCCTCGACGTCTTCGCGACCGGCGAGCACCACAACCCGCCCTTCGTGCCTTCGTCGCCTACGACGATGCTCGGTTACATCGCCGCGCAGACGTCGAAGATCATCCTTTCCACCTCGACCACGCTGATCACCACGAACGACCCGGTGAAGATCGCCGAGGACTTCGCGATGCTTCAGCACCTCGCCGACGGCCGCGTCGACCTGATGATGGGCCGCGGCAACACCGGACCGGTGTACCCGTGGTTCGGGCAGGACATCCGGCAGGGCATCCCGCTGGCCATCGAGAACTACCACCTGCTGCACCGGCTGTGGCGCGAGGACGTGGTCAGCTGGTCCGGCAAGTTCCGGACGCCGCTGCAGGAGTTCACCTCCACCCCGCGGCCGCTCGACGGTGTCCCGCCGTTCGTGTGGCACGGCTCGATCCGCAGCCCGGAGATCGCGGAACAGGCCGCCTACTACGGCGACGGGTTCTTCGCGAACCACATCTTCTGGCCGAAGGAGCACTTCCAGTCGCTGATCAACCTCTACCGCGAGCGGTACGAGCACTACGGGCACGGCAAGGCGGACCAGGCCATCGTGGGGCTCGGCGGCCAGGTGTTCCTGCGGCCGAAGTCGCAGGACGCGGTGCGGGAGTTCCGGCCGTACTTCGACAACGCGCCGGTGTACGGGCACGGGCCGTCGCTGGAGGAGTTCACCGAGCAGACGCCGCTGACCGTCGGGAGCCCGCAAGAGGTGATCGACAAGACGCTGACCTTCCGCGAGCACTTCGGCGACTACCAGCGTCAGCTGTTCCTGATGGACCACGCCGGACTGCCGCTGAAGACCGTGCTGGAACAGCTCGACCTTCTCGGCGAGCACGTGATTCCGGTGCTGCGCAAGGAACTCGACTCGCTTCGTCCGGCGCACGTGCCGGAAGCGCCTACGCACGCTTCTCTTCGTTCGGAGGTGACGGTATGACCACGATCGCCGTGGTGACCGCCGGCTTGAGCCAGCCGTCCTCGACGCGGCTACTCGCCGACAAGCTCGCGGCGGCGGTTTCCACCGCGCTGCCGGACGTGAAGATCGAGGTGGTCGAACTCCGCGACCTGGCCATCGACGTCACGAAGAACATGCTGACCGGATTTCCTTCCCCGGCTCTGCGCGCGGCCATCGACACGGTGACCGCCGCGGACGGCCTGATCGCCGTGACGCCGGTGTTCACCGCGTCGTACAGCGGACTGTTCAAGTCGTTCTTCGACGTGCTGGACCAGAAGGCGCTCGACGGGAAACCGGTCCTGATCGGCGCCACCGGCGGCACCGAACGGCACTCGCTGGTGCTCGACTTCGCACTGCGTCCGCTCTTCGCCTACCTTCGCGCCGAGCCCGTCGCGACGGCGGTGTACGCGGCTTCGTCGGACTGGGCGTCTCCAGGGGATCTCGACACGCGGGCTTCGCGGGCGGGGCGGGAGCTGGCTTCGCGGCTGTCGTCGGAGGGTGCGGCCGCGGCTCCGGACAGCGGGTTCGTGCCGTTCGAGCAGCTGCTGCGCGCGGGGGAGTGAGCAAGGGACGGGATCGCTGTCCGTGAAGGCCTCCTTGAGGGATCCAGGGTCCCTCAAGGAGGCCTTCACGGACTCGGAACACACGCCTCCAGCCCCAATAGTCCCATCAGCCACTCACGACCCCACGTCGAACTGTGCGGTCCGATTCGCGAGGGCGAAAGCTTCAGGGGGTCGGCCAGATCGGCCGGATCTCGATGGTCGCGAACTTCGTGACCGGATGCGTCGAGACGATCTCGATCGCGTCGTCGAGATCGGCGCACTCGATCAGGTCGTAGCCGAGGATCTGTTCCTTCGTCTCCGCGAAGGGCCCGTCCGAGACGAGCAGTTCGCCGTCGCGGTGGCGAACGGTGGTCGCGGTGGCCGCCGATCGGAGTCTGCTGCCGGACAGCCGCACCCCGCGAGCGGTCATCTCGTCGACCCACACCCGCGTCTTTTCGTCCATCGGTTCGTCGCAGTCGTCCGCGCCGGGAAACGGGGTCCCGCAGATCAGCAACAGGTAGCGCATCAGTCCTCCTTGGCTGCTCTTTCCGTCACCCCGACGAACGGTCTCGTCCGAAACAGACAGGTCGCTAGAGGTTCTCGCGCAGAAAGTCCTCGAATCGGGTGAGTCCTGGATAGCGCGACCGCAGCCCCGCGACGTCCGCCGCGTACCCGCTCTCGGCGAACCATTCGAACATGCGGTCCTCGATCGGCTCCGGTTCGAAGCGGGTCGGGACCCCGGTGACCCGTTCATAGCTCGCCGCGACCTCGGGGAAGGTGAGTTCGTCGCCCGCGATTTCGAGTGCCTGCCCAAGGAAGCCTTCACGGTCCTCGAAGGCCGTCGCGGCGAAGAACCCGATGTCGTCGGCGGCGATCATCTGCATCGGTTTCGCGGGATCAACCGGAAGTGCCAGTACGCGGTCTTCGCCGGCGGGCGGGGTGGCGTAGTGCAGCAGGTTGTTCATGAAGAACACCGGCCGGAGCACGGTCGCGGGGAGACCCAGCGCGGCGATGTGCCGTTCGATCTCCGCCTTGCTTTCGAAGTGGTCGATACCGGTCTCGCGTTCGGCACCTCCGACCGAGCTGTAGACGAGATGCCCGACGCCGGTTTCCGCGGCGATGTCCGCCACCGAACGCCCTCGCCGAACCTCGGCGGCGAGGGTTTCTTCCTGCCATGCCAAGGGTTGCACGCTGAAGATGCCATCGACATCGGCCATGGCCGCGCGCAGCGAGGCCGGGGCGTCGAGATCGCCTTCGACCAGGACCGCGCCGAGTCTCTCCAGTTCTTTGGCCTCGGGTTTACCCGCGTCGCGGACCAGCGCGTGCACGCGGCGGCCGCGGGCGAGCAGGTGGCGTGCGGTCGCGCCGCCCTGGTTGCCGGTCGCGCCGAGGACGAGCACGACTTCGGATCGGGACATGAGAACTCCTCGCGGGGTTTATCGGAGTGATTCGCTCCGCTAAGCTATATCGGAGCGAATCGCTCCGCAAGGGCTAGGATCCGCTCATGACGAATTCCCCTCCGCCGCGACGAGGGCGGCAGGCCGAAGCCGCCCGCAACAGCCGCAAGCTGCTCGAAGCGGCGCGCGAGGTGTTCATCAGCCGCGGGTTCGACGCGCCCGTCTCGGCGGTCGCCGAACGCGCCGGCATCGGGATGGGGAGCCTCTACCGGCGTTACCGCACCAAGGACGAACTGCTGCAACGGCTCTGCGTCGACTCCTTGACGCACGTCGCGGACGCGGCCCGGGAGGGACTGGCCGTCGACGATCCTTGGCAAGGCCTCACGAGGTACATCGAGCGTTGCGTCGAGTTCGGCTTCGGCGCCCTCGCGCCGCTCGCCGGGCGAATCGAGGCGACCGAGGAGATGTGGCAGGCCACCGGGATCGCGCAGGACCTAGCCGGTCAGGTGGTCGCTCGCGCGCATGCCGCCGGGGTACTGCGCGGCGACGTCACGACCCTGGACATCTCGCTGCTGATCGGTCAGTTCAGCAGGCGGGGTCCGGTCCCGGAGGTGGATCACGACGAAAACGTCCGGCGGCGGCTGGTCGCGATCGCCGTCGCGGGCCTGCGTGCCGGCGCCGTCGAGCCGCTCCCGGGCGACCCGCCGGAGCAGCGGGAGTACGAGTCGCTCTGGCGGAACTCCTAGCGCCACTCGGTCAGGACCAGCGCTTTCCCGGCCAGACCGGCACAATCGACGG
This sequence comes from Amycolatopsis sp. NPDC052450, assembly GCF_044547565.1. Classification (NCBI taxonomy): domain Bacteria; kingdom Bacillati; phylum Actinomycetota; class Actinomycetes; order Pseudonocardiales; family Pseudonocardiaceae; genus Amycolatopsis; species Amycolatopsis sp. NPDC052450. The sequence goes on from NZ_JBIUAQ010000009.1 coordinate 81,823, forward strand.
AAAGGCGACGGCGAGGAGACGACGGTGGGCATCGGAAAACCCGTGAAGCAGGTCCTGATCCTGATCGCGGGCGGCATTCTCCTGCTGGTCGGTATCGCGCTACTCGTGCTGCCCGGGCCGGGGCTGCTGCTGGTGCTCGCGGGTCTGCTGGTGCTGGCCTCGGAGTTCCCCGTGGTGGAGAAGTACGTCGATCCGATCCGCGACAGGGCGATGAAGGCGGCCGAGGACAGTGTTTCGTCGCCGCTGCGCATCGCGGGTTCGGTGCTGGCCGGGCTGGGGCTGCTGGCCGCGGGGGTCGTCTGGGGGCTCGTGCCGGGGCTGCCGCTCGGCGGGTGGAGCACCGGTTCGAGCCTGATTCTCTCCGGGCTCATCCTGTTCGCGTTGCTGATCTGGAGTTACAAGCGAGTGCAGGCCCGGAGGGCCGCGAAGGCCGAATAACAGCCGGGTGGTCTGGTACCGTGCGGCGCGTGGCCCCCGAATTCCAGCGCGCGCGGCGGCCGGAACAGGTGGAGGCCCGGCGCGCGGCGATCCTCGGAGTGGCGCGCGAGCTCCTGGCCGAGCGGCCCGTGTCCCGGATCAGTTTGCGGGAGCTGAGCGATCGGGTCGGCCTGGCGAAGTCGAACGTGCTGCGGTACTTCGACAGCCGTGAGGCGATCTTCCTGGAAGTCCTCGACTCGATCTGGGTCGCGTGGCTCGACGAGCTCGAAGGCGATCTAGGCGCGCCTGACGCCGCGAAGCCGGGGTACGAGCGCGAAGTGCGCGTCGCGACGGTCATCGCGAAGTCGCTCTCGCGCCAGCATCTGCTGTGCGAGCTGATCAGCACGATGGCCGCCGTGCTCGAACGCAACATCTCCGTGGAGACCGCCAGGGCGTTCAAGACCCGGGCGGGTGAACGGACCGAACGGCTCGCCGACGTCGTCCGCGATCGGGTCCCGTTGGACGCCGAAGCGGCCGGACACTTCGCGAAGGCGGTCTTCATTCTCGTCGCGGGACTGTGGCCGTACGCGAACCCAGGCGAGGCCGTGGCGACGGTCCTGGCCGAACGCGGAGCGCCCGCCGGCCACGACATGTTCGTCGACGGGCTGACCGAAGGGCTGGCCAACCAGCTGGTCGGCCTCGTCGTTCGCGCAGGTCAGAGCCCCGGGCGATAGCAAAGGTCCCTTGCTCCCTTCCCGCACGCGCCTGGGCGGCCGGACCTGCATAAGGTGAGCCGAACCCACTTGCACAAGGAGCGATCATGAGCCCAGGCGGCACCCTCACCCTCGGCGATCTCACCGTGAGCCGGATGGGCTACGGCGCCATGCGGCTGTCCGGCCCCGGCATCTGGGGGCCGCCGAGCGACCGCGAAACCGCGATCGCCGTCCTTCGCGAGGCGGTCGAGCTGGGCGTGACCCATATCGACACCAGCGACTTCTACGGCCCGCACACGACCAACGAGCTGATCCGCGAGGCGCTGCACCCGTACCCGGACGAGCTGCACATCGTCACGAAGGTCGGCGCGAAGCGGACTCCGGACAAGGGGTGGCCTTCGGCGCTGTCGCGGGAGGAACTGACCTCCGCGGTCCACGACAACCTGCGCAACCTCGGCGTCGACGTGCTCGACGTCGTCAACCTGCGGCTCGCGGGGGAGCACGGCGTCTTCCCGATCCCGGTCTCGATCACGGAGCCGTTCGAGGTGCTGGCAGAGTTGCGGCAGCAGGGCCTGATCCGGCATCTCGGCCTGAGCCACGTCTCGGCGGAGCAGGTCAAGGAGGCCCGCGCCATCGCGCCGGTCGTCTGCGTGCAGAACGAGTACAACGTCGCGAACCGCGCCAACGACGGCCTGCTCGACGCTCTTGCGGCCATCAGCGTCCCGTTCGTGCCGTACTTCCCGCTCGGCGGGTTCACACCGTTGCAGTCCGGTGTGCTCGACGACTGCGCCCGCCGGGTCGACGCGACGCCGATGCAGGTCGCGCTCGCGTGGCTGCTGCAGCGGTCGCCGAACATCCTGCTGATCCCGGGCACGTCCTCGCTACAACACCTTCGCGAGAACGTCGCCGCCGCGAAGCTGGAACTGCCCGCGGACGTTGTCGCGGATCTCGACGCCCTCGCCTGATCCCGCGTGAAGGCCCCCTTTCCCTCGGCTCAGCAGAGGGAAAGGGGCCTTCACGCGCGTTCAGAGGACATCCCGGCGCCGCAGCAGCCAGCCGCCGAGAACGGCGAAGGCGACCAGATAGCCGGCCACCACCAGCGTCGCCTGGGAGACGCCGACGAGTTCCCCGATCCCCGGCGTCGCGCCCGAAGCGCCGAGCGACGCGGCCAGCGAACCGGCGTTGGCTCCCGGCAATGCCAGCTGGAGTGTGCCGACCCAGTCCACCAGCGGGGCCGCGACGCCGAACAGCAGGTTCTGGACCACCAGCAGCCACACCAGGCCGAGCCCGATCGGCAGCGCCACCCCGCGCATCGCGATGGCGAGCGCCGCGCCGAGGGCCGCCCAGGTCATCGCGATCAGCCAGCCCGCGCCGATCCCGGTGACGATCTCGCCGGACGACGGCCAGTTCATCGGCTCGCCTTCCGAGGAGGCGATGAGCGCGCTCGTGACCGCGCCGGTGGCGAAGCTCGTCAGCACGACGGTCAGTGCGGCGACGGCCAGCGCGAACAACTTTCCACTGTAGACGGTCAGCCGCGAAGGCCCCTGTGTCAGCACGGTCTTCCACGTGCCCCAGCCGTATTCGGTGCCGACGGCCAGCACGCCGAGCACCAGCAGGATCGCCCCGAGGAACACCGGCAGCCCGCCGATCGCGTTGCCGACCAGATTCGACGGCGCCGTCGCGGCCAGTCCGCGATCCGTACCCGGCGCCCCGCTCGGCGAACCCGCCGCGCCCGCGAGCGGCAGCAGATAGGTGAAGGTCAGGCCGAGTACGACCGCGATCCCCAGCATGAACCAGTTCGCCGGACGCCGGACGAGTTTCGCCAGCTCGGCCGTGCAGCTACCCCACATGATCCGCCACCTCTCCGGTGAGCTCGAAGAACACCTGTTCCAGATCGCGTTCGCGGACGTGCAGTTCGCGCACCGCGATCCCTTCCGTGACGAGTTCGCGGTTCAGCCACGACGCGCGTTCCGGGGCCACGGTCAGATCGAGCCCCGTCCCGCTCGCGCGCACGTTCTCGGCGCCGATCCAGCGCCGCACGAGATCGGCGGCGCGCGGGTTCTCGTCGGTCTCGATGTGCAGCACCGTGCCGCCGCGGAGTTCGGCGACGGTGTTCTCCGCGACCAGCCGTCCGCGCGAGACCACGCCGACGCGGTCGCAGATCTGCTGGACCTCGCCCAGCAGATGACTCGACAGCAGCACGGTGCAGCCTTCCGCGCCGAGCCGCCGGATCAGCACCCGCATATCGGCCATCCCGGCCGGGTCCAGCCCGTTGGTCGGCTCGTCGAGGATCAGCAGCCGCGGATCCTTCAGCAGTGCCGCCGCGACACCCAGCCGCTGCTTCATGCCGAGGGAGTAGGTCGAGTACCGGTCCTTGCCGCGATCGGCGAGGTCGACCATCGCGAGTACTTCGCCGACGCGAAGCGGATCGGTTCCGCTGTACCGGGCCAGCACCTTGAGATTGTCCGAGCCGGACAGGTACGGGTAGAAGCCGGGCGATTCGATGAGCGCGCCGACCCCGTCGAGATCGCCGGGCGGCCTGCCGAACAGCCGCACGCTGCCGGAGGTCGGCCGGACGAGACCCAGCAGCATCCGCAACGTCGTCGTCTTGCCCGCGCCGTTCGGGCCGAGGAAGCCATAGATCTCGCCGGGAAGGACGGTCAGTTTCATCCGGTCGACGGCGAGGTGCTCGCCGTACCGTTTCGTGAGTTCGTCGGTGTCCACGGGAAGGTTCATGGTGACGAATGGTGTCCCGGGGGAGGCGTTCGGCACATCCGTTCCCAGGCGGCACTCGGCGTACGTCATCGAACGTAGGGCGTGGCCGGAATCCTGTGATATCCGTCGAAAACGCCGCTATCGAAGCCCGGGTCGACGATCATAGGCTCGGGCGCGTGTCCAAAATCCTCCTGATCCTCCACGTGCTCGCCGCCGTCATCGCGGTCGGTCCGGTCACCGTCGCGGCGAGCATGTTCCCCGCCGCCGCGCGGAAGGCCTTCGCCGAACCGGGGTCCGGCCTGTCGGTGCTGCGCGCGCTCAACCGGATCTGCCGGGTCTACGCCGTCTTCGGGGTGGCGGTGCCGTTCTTCGGGCTGGCGACGGCAGGCAGCATGCGGGTCTTCGGCGACCTGTGGGTGATCGTGTCGATCGTGCTCACCGCCGCGGCCGCCGGGGTGCTGGCGTTGCTGGTCCTGCCGGGGCAGAACGCGATCCTCGCCGCACTGGACGCCGAGCCGCCCGCGGAACCGCTCACGGCGGGGCGGGTGGCGATGTACACCGGGATGTTCAATCTGCTCTGGGTGGTGGTGACGGTGCTGATGATCGTGCGGCCCGGGTCGACCACCGGCGCGTAAGTCTCGTGAGCGGTAAGGACGGTTCTCTTGAGGGGTGCCGGGTCGCGGGGATTCGCTTGCGGCCGTGTCGCGAAAGCCACTTTCGCGACCCCAGGCGTCGCGAAAGTGGCTTTCGCAACCTCCCAGCTTTGCCTTACCCCTCAATAACTCGGCTCAGCACCGCCCGCCCCCGGGGTGATCGGGCTAGCACCGTAGACACAGGGTGAAGGCGTCCTTCACTGCATCGGATGCAGCGAAGGACGCCTTCACCTCCCAACCGGCCCCACTCACGAGCTTGGGGTTACGCGCTCAGCAGCTGATTGAAGAACGACCGGTAACGCCGCAACGCGATCCGGAGGTCTTCGGTGGCCGGTTCACCCTGGCTCCACGCCGATTCCAGTTCCTTCTTGTGGTCGGCGAAGGTCGTGGCCAGGTTCTGGATCACGACGGCGACGAGTTCGTCGGCCTCCTTGACCGCCCGTTGCGGATCGTCCACAAAGGCCGTCTGGATGTCCTGCCAGCTTTCGCGGAACCGGTCCACGTCGACGTTGTCGAACAACGTCTGCGCCTCGTCTTCGGTGGTGCCTCCGGAATCGTCGGTGCGGCCGGAATCGGTGGCCACCAGGTCCTCGGTGCTCAAGGCCTGCCCGGTGTCTCCGTCGCGGCCGTCAGCGATCCGTTCCTCGTCGGTCCGTTCCGTTCCCTCGGTTTCCAGTGGCCTGCTTTCCATGGCTTTCCGCTCCTTCGCCGGCGTCTGTCAACAGATCTTCGAACACTTCGCGGTAGTGCTTCATCGCTTCACGCATGTCCTCTGTGGACATCTCCGATTCCCGGTGGCGCTCCAGCGTGTCGTGCCCGGCGCGGTAGTGCCGCAACGCGTTCGCGTGCCGGACGGAAAGATCCGCGACCTGCTGGTCGTAACCCTCGGTCGGGTAGCCGCGCTCGGCCATCAAGGAGACCAGTACCCGGTCCGCCTCGACGACGGCGCCGGACGGGCGGTCGACGAACTGTTCCTGGATCAGCGCCCATTCCTGCGCGTAGCGGTCCTTTGTGGACTTGGGCAGCGGGCGGATGTCGAGATCCGAATGGCGTTTCACCCGCGACGAGAGCTCACGTTCCGCTTCTCGCGGGTTTTCGTGTTCCTTGACGGCCCGGTCGTATTCGGGGCCGAACGTCTCCTGCAAGCGACGCCTGCGTTGTCCCGCGATGACGAACCAGACCACCGCTCCCAGCGCCAGGATCGCGGCGATGACGATGATGATGACCAACCACGTGGGCATCGTTATCTCCTCCGGATTTCTGCCGGTCAACCCCCGACGGGCCATGGGTTCCCCGGCGTTCTCGGCCGAAAACCCTTGTGCCGCAAGAAGTTTTGGATCTTAGGCCGGATGGCGCAGTGAAATGTCGCCGGTTCGCCGTCGTTCCGGGAGGCGGCGCGAGCCTCGATGGGCCATTCGGCGGAAGTCGTAAGGCTTGCTAACCAGGCGTCCCTCTTATGGGTGCCGCCGATGACTCAGTGTAGGTAAAAACTCCCGATCACTGCTCCGTTGTGGCACTATTGCCCCGTTCGCAGGAAGAGGGCCTGCGAACAGAGGGGGCCGCCGTAATGGGGCTGCCTGGTACGACAAAGAAAGATCATCAGGGGAGGAGATCAAATGTCGACGCCTACCGACGTCAAGGACCCCATCGGCGAGGAGGAGCCGCTAGACCCGGCTCAGCCCAAGCCCGACCAGGGAGAACATCAGCACACCGCGGACTGCGTGCATCAGAACGAGCGAGTCCGGGACTGCCCGGGCGGATGCGCTCAGACGCCGCCGCCCACTCCCTGAGCAACGCTCCTGGCTGAAGAGGTTTCGCCCGTCACCCGGGTTCGAACCGGTGGCGGGCGACTCCCGGCTACGGAGTGTGCTGTCATAGAACAGTGGTGGTAACACAGCTCGATCAAGGCGAGGTCATTCGCAAGGCGCGCGAACTCCAGCGTGCCGGCATCGATGCCGCGTGTTCGGCCCGCCAGCGCGAAGGCATTCTCCTGCTCCGCCGGGGGATGGCCTTACTCGATTCGGTCCATCCGGTCGCCGAGCGGATGCGGCACGACTGGCTGGCCACCCGGATCCGGCTGGCCTCCAGTATCGCGACCGTGGGTTCCGAGACCAGCGGAGGCGTGGCCTCGGGCCTCGCCGGCCTGGACGACGTCCGCCTGTTGCTCAAAGCGGTGGACGAGCCCCGTCTTTACGCGGAATTGCGCGGCCAGCTCGACCACAATTACGGACTCCTGCTCATGGCGGTGGGACGCAACGAGGAAAGCACCGCGTATTTCGATTCCTCGCTGGCGCACAAAGAGGCCATCCTCGCCATGGAAAAGGATCCCGCGGCGTTGCTCGACCCGTATCTGGGCACGCTGACCACCCGGGGGCTCGCCTACACCAGGCTCGGCGACATCCGCCGGGCCAGGCGAGACCTCGCCAGCGCCGTCGACCTCGCCGAACGGAACGGCCTGCGAGTCCAGGCCGCGGACGTCCGCCGCCCGCTGGGCACGCTGGAACTCCGCGTCGGGAACGTCCCCGCCGCGCTGAGGCTCTACGACGAGAGCGAGCGGATCTACCGATCGCTCGACCTGGACATCCCGTCGCTGCTGAGGTGGGAGCGGGCCGAAGCGTTGTTGACGGCGGGCCTCGCCGAGGAGGCCGGGGCCCATCTCGACGAGATCCTGCCGGTGATGCTGGAACAGCGGAGCATCACCAGGGATCTGGGTGGGGTGGAGCTGTTCCGCGCGTCCGCGGCGCTGATGACCGACGACCTGGAGCTCGCGCGGACCTACGCCGCTTCGGCCCGGCGGCGGACGCTGCGCTGGGGCTGCCAGACCTGTGTCGCCAACGCGACCATCGTCGGCCTTCGCGCCGACGTGCGGGATGCCTTGCGCACCAACGAGATCCCGCCCAGCCTGACCTCGCGCGCGTTGCGTGCGGCGAACGGGATGCCGATGCCGCGGCTCGCCGATCAGGCGGCGCTGGCGCGGATGCTGGCCGTCCGGGTCGAGCTGCGGAAGGGCAAACGCAAACGCGCCGCCGAGCTGCTCGAGCGGATTCCGCGTCCGGGGCGGTTGACCTCCGTCGATTATCGGATGTTGCGCAGGCTTTGCCGTGCGGAACTCGCGGTGGCCGAGGGGGACAAGACCAGGGCACTGGCGGAGATCCGGGCCGGGCTCACCGAACTCGACCGGGTCCGCGACCGGATGGGCGGCCTGGAACTGGTGTCCGGGACGGCGTTGCACGGCAGGGAGCTGGCCGACCTCGCCGTCAAGATCGTGCTGGAGCGTGCCGACGCGGCCCGGCTGTTCAGCTGGACGGAGCGGACTCGCGCGCAGAGTTACCGGTACGAACCAGTTGTGGCGAGCGATCCGGAGCTCGCCGAGCGGGTCGGTGAGGTGCGGGGGCTCGATCAGGCCATCCACCAGGCGCAGCACGACGGGTATCCGACGTCGGCGTTGCGCGCGAAGCACGCCGAGCGGTTGCGTGAGGCGCATCGGCTCGGCTGGCATACCGGGCGCTGGGGCAGGCCGCGGCCGATCGCGCGGCTCGCCGAGGTCGCCGGCGAGCTGGGCGAGCGCGCGCTGGTGAGTTTCGCGTCCTCGGGGGACGACCTGGTGGCGATGGTCGTCGTCGACGGGCGATGCGAGCTGGTGCGGCTCGGCTCGGCGGAGCGGGCGGCGGAGGCCGCACGCATGTTGAACGTCGATCTCGACGCCCTCGCGCCGGATCGGCTGCCCGCTCCACTGGTCCAGTCGGTGCTCGGTTCGGCGCGGAAACAGGCCGAACGACTCGACGTCCAGCTGATCCGGCCACTGGAACACCTGCTCGGTGACCGGGGCCTTGTCGTCGTGCCGACCGGACCGTTGTTCGCCGTTCCCTGGGGCGTGTTGCCGGCGTTGCGGTCGCGGCCGATCGTCGTCGCCCCGTCGGCGACGGCCTGGCTGGGCGCGGAACGCTCGACGGTGTCACGCGCCCGGAAGGTCGTCCTCGTCCGCGGGCCCGGCCTGGTCGGGACCAGGGGTGAGCTGGACAAACTCGCCACGCACTACCGGACCGCGCACACCTTGGCCGGACCCGACGCGACCGTGGCGTCGGTGTTGCGCGCACTGGACGGCGCGAAGCTCGCGCACATCGCCGCGCACGGCGCGCACGAGCCCGAGAACGCCTTGTTCTCCCGGCTCGAACTGGCCGACGGGACACTTTTCGCGCACGAGATGGCCGGGCTCGCGCAGCCGCCGTCGCAAGTCGTCTTCGCTGCGTGCGAACTGGCGCTGAACCGGATCCGGCCCGGCGACGAGGTACTCGGTTTCGCCAGCGCGTTGCTCGCGAGCGGTTCGCGGACGGTGATCGCGCCGTTGAGCCGAGTCGGTGACGAGGCCGCGGCGGCCGCGATGGACGACTACCACCGCGGACTTGCCGAAGGGGCAGGACCGGCGACCGCCTTGGCGGACACCATCGCCGTTGATCCGTTCCGGCGACCGTTCGTCTGTTTGGGTGCGGGCTGATCCTCCGGCTTGACAACCCCTGTTCGATCTTCACGACTCCAAGTGCCCGGTTGGTTACTCTTGACCGAGTCGTCTGAACCAATTATGGTCTAGACCACATTCGCCTGCTCGGAGCTTGGGCGGATGTGTCCCAACCTTCAGTGGTTTTCGCCCTCCGTGGCCCAGGAACCTCGAGTCCGCGGACGTTCCCGATCGGGCAGGCGGTGGGTGCAGAGATGGGAAAGGGGTAGGCATGAGCATCAAACGACGGCTTTTGACCCTGGCGGCGGGTGCGGCGATGGTGCCGGCGGCGCTGGTCGCGATCCCGGCGGGCACCGCCAACGCGCACGGCTACGTTTCCTCGCCGGCGAGCAGGCAGGCGCAATGCGCCCAGAACACCGTTTCCTGTGGCTCCATCAAATGGGAACCGCAAAGCGTCGAGGGCCCCAAGGGGCTCATGAGCTGTAACGGCGGTGTCGGCCGTTTCGCGGATCTCAACGACGACAGCAAGGGCTGGAAGGTGCATTCCCTCGGCCGTACCACCACGTTCCGGTGGACGCTGACGGCTCGCCACCGCACCAGCACGTGGGAGTACTTCGTCGACGGCGCCAAGGTCGCCAGCTTCAACGACAACGGCGCGCAGCCGGGCGCCACGGTCACCCACAGTGTGAACCTGCAGCAGAGCGGGCGGCACAAGATCCTCGCCCGCTGGAACGTCTACGACACGGCGAACGCGTTCTACGCCTGCATCGACGCGAACATCGGCTAGGTGCCTGGGTCGTGATCGCAGGTCCGTGAGGGGCTCCTTGCCTACCCTGAAAGTAGGGAAGGAGCCCCTCACGGACTTCAGACAGCACGCTCACGAGGCTTTTATGCCAGGCTCACCCCATGAGCGATGACGAACGCGACGGGGTCAAGCTGACCAATCTCGATCAGCCGTTGTTCGAGGGCGCGACGAAACGCGACCTGGTGGACTATCTGGACGCCGTCGCGGACCGCATCATCCCGGTTCTGGCGCACAGGCCGCTTTCGGTGATCCGCATCCTGCGCGGCCAGGACCCGTTCATGCAGAAGAATCTGCCCAAATACACGCCCGACTGGGTGAAGCGCTCCGAGATCTGGGCGGAGACGTCGAAGCGGCAGGTGTCGTACGCCCTGTGCGACGACCGCCGCACCCTGCTGTGGTTCGCGAACCAGCGTGCCGTCGAATACCACCCGACGCTGATGACCACGGACGCCGACGCGGGTCCGACCCATCTCGTACTGGACCTCGACCCGCCCGCCGGCGACGATTTCGCGCACGTCGTGAAGGCCGCTTGGCTGGTGCGCCAGGCCCTCGACGACTGCGGCCTCGCCGGGGCGGTGAAGACCAGTGGTTCCAAGGGAGTGCACATCTTCGTCCCGCTGACGCCGGGGCAAGGTTTCGAAGACGTCGCCGCCGCGACCCGCGCGCTCTCCGCCCGCGCGGAACAGGTCGACCCGTCTCTCGCGACGACCGCGTACATCGTGGAAGACCGCGAGGGAAAGGTGTTCCTCGACTCGACGCGGGCGGGCGGCAACACGGTCGCCGCGGCGTACAGCCCGCGGCTGCGTCCGGGACTGACGGTTTCGTTCCCGGTGGCCTGGGACGACCTCGAAAACGTGGTCCCCGCCGACTTCACCGTCCACACGGCGCCCGGCCTCCTGGCGGACAAGGACCCGTGGGCCGATTCGATGCCCGCGCCGCAGACACTGCCCGCGGATCTCGTCGAACAGGGGCACACGATCCCCATCGCGCGAGTCGTGGCGATGCACGAAGGGAAACGCCGGGCACGTTCGCGTGCCAAGAAGGACTGAACGCCGACGACGGAACCCCGTTTTGTGTACCTTGGACCGCGCTGGGGGAGGGCGAAGGTACTGGGGGCTTTCGTGGGAAAGATCGATGCCGATGTAGTGATCGTGGGGGCGGGTCCGGCCGGATTGGTGCTGGGGAATCTTTTGAGGGCGGCCGGAATCGACTGCCTGATCCTCGAACGGCAAAGCCGGGAACATGTCGAAAACCGGGCCAGAGCGGGATTTCTGGCCGCGAACAGCGTCCGTGTGCTCACCGGGAACGGGCTCGCCGGTGGGCTGCTCAGGAACGGGATCCGGCACGACACCTGCGCGTTCCGTAATGATCAAGCCGAATTCGAGCTCAAGTACAGCGAACTCGGGAACGGTGAGGTGCACACCGTTTACCCGCAACAGTTCCTGGTCACGGACCTGATCGCCGAATTCCTCGCGCGCGGCGGGGAGATCAGGTTCGGCACCGAGGCGTCGTCGGTGTCGGGGATGGACGCGACGGTCATCGCCGATGATCTTCTGTTGCGTGCCAAGTACATCGCGGGCTGCGACGGCAGGCGCGGTGTCTCGCTGAGATCGGTGCCCGCACGGGTCTTCCGGCGAGACCACGACATTTCCTGGCTCGCGATCCTCGCCGAAGCACCCCCGAGTATGTCCGCGATCGGTTACGCCATTCACGAACGCGGATTCGCCGGGCATATGGCGAGGACGTCGACGGTGACGCGGTACTACCTCGAAGTCCCGCGCGGCGAGGATCCGGAGAACTGGCCGGACGACCGGATCTGGGACGAACTGCACCTGCGGATGCGTGCCGACCGGTACGGCGAGCTCAAACGCGGCGCCATCATCGAACGCCGGATCGTCGACATGGCTTCGCGGGTGATGGACACGATCCAGCGGGGAAAGCTGTTCCTCGCGGGGGACGCGGCGAGCCTGATCAGTCCCGCCGCGGCGAAAGGCGCGAATCTCGCGCTGATGGAGGCCGAGATCCTCGCGGACGCGTTGATCGAAGCCTGCACCGAGAGCGACACGACGGCACTCGAGCGGTATTCCGCCGACTGCCTGCCGCGGATCTGGCGCGCGCAGGAATTCTCGCTCTGGATGATCAATCTCCTGCACGGCCCGGCGGGATACGACGACGAGGCGGTCTTCCAGCGGGCCCTGCGGGACGCGCGGCTGGAGAGCCTGCGGGTTTCCCGTGCGCACCAAGACTTCTTCGCCGAGAACTACGTGGGGATCTGAACCGATCGCTCGTCGCGTCCGTATCAGTGCAAGAGGGTCTTCGCGGAGTGGAAGGACGAACGACGATGCCGGTACGCATTCGCTGGACGCCGTTGAACCCGCATCCGAACCGCCCTGGCCCCGTGGAGGAGCCCGAGCCGGAGCAGCTAGCTCGCGCGGACCGCGGGTGCCTTGGGCCGCTCGACGCGGAGGAGCAGGACGTCGCCTGAGTGGTCTCTTCCAGGCTCCTCCTCGGTGACGAACCGCAGCGCCCCGGTGACCTCCCTGGTCACCATCCGCGCGCCGTGCCAGCCTGCCGGGACCCAGCCGGCCCGCAGTTCACGGCGTACCTTCTCGGCTCTCTTGACGTGGCGGGCGAACGAGTGCCGCCGGATGACCCGCCCGCGCGCGACTTGGCCCGCGCGGGCGGCCTCCGGATCGACGTCGAGCCACAGCAACCGGACGGGACGGCGGCTCAGCAGGCCGAGCAGGGCCAGCAGCCCGCGGGTGGTCGCGCGGGTCGACGGCTCGTGCACGACGAGCGGGCCGCCGTCGGCCAGCGCGAACCGGACGACCCGCGCGCGATGCCACAGGTGGACCAGCGGCCGGTAGCACCGGTACGGCAGCACGGCGGGCAGCCGTTCGCGCAACCGCGCGCGGACCTGGTCGGAATCGAGCACCGGTATCGCGCCGGTCGCCGCCCGGGACAGCAGGGTGGTCTTGCCCGCCCCGGGAATCCCGGCGACCACGAGCAGATCGCGGCGGCCGAGCTGGAATGCGATGCGATCGGTCATAAGGCCTCAACGACCCGGCCGAGGATAAAGGTTCCTTTACCTTGATCGGCACAGGTCAGGCCGTCACCCGCGTCCCCGGCACCGCCGTCTTGTCCGGCAGCAGCGTTCCGCCCTTGGTGAGCCACGCCACGCCGAACGCGAGGATCGCCACCGACTCCAGCCACAGCGCCGGGTACAGGGACCTGGTCTCCGCGTCGAAGACGAGGCCGCACAGCACGATCAGCGCCAGGCACACCAGCATGATCACGCCCGACGCGACGTAGAGCCGGTTCCGCTCGGGTTTGCGGGCGCCGGGGATCTCCTTGTCCGACTTGGTGAACAGCACGATGCAGAAGAACGCCAAGGTGAGGAAGAAGACCGCGGCGAAACCGAGGTGCAGCATGCCGATGATCTCGTCCGCGCGGTCGCCGTTCGACGGGGTGGTGGGGAAGAGCGCCACCCCGACCGCGGCCACCGCCGCGATGTTCCCGGCGATGTCGTCGACACGGCCGTAACCCCGGTAGGACAACAGGAAGACGCCGATGGCGCACATGACGCCGACCCAGACGTCGCGCATTCCCGAGTAGTAGTAACCGCTGATCGAGTTGAGCAGGCCGCCGCCGTCGACGAGCAGCTTCCCGAAGATCAGCACGAAGGGCAGTCCGATCCCGAGGAAACCTATGGCACGCCGCAAGAACAGGTAGTTGTGGACGAGATTGTCGGACGCCGTTCGCGCGCTCATGGTCGCCTCCGTGCTCAGTGCTTTTCGCTACTGAGAAGTATCGGCCACCTGAGCATGGAAAATGACGGTTCGTGACGACGTTGAGACCGTGTGTTATCGAATTGCTCGCTAGCTGGTCTCCAGTACGACAGCCGCGACGTAGCCGCCCATCCCGATCGACGTCTTCACGGTGAGCCCGCTTTCCGGCCGGGACGGCCCGTCCATCAGCCGCGGATGCCCCTCCGCCACCGGTTTCGGCGCCGGGACCAGATCCCGTTCCGCCGCGAGGCAGATCGCCGCGATCTCGGTCAGCGCGCTGCCCGACTGGCTGTGCCCGGTCAGCGGTTTGATCGAGTAGATCTCGGTCTCACCGGGAAAGACCGCTTCGAGGATCTGGGATTCCGTACGGTGGCAGAGTTTCGTACCCGTTCCGTGCGCGTTCAGGTAGCGGACGTCCGACGGCGCGGCGCCGGAGTTCTCCAGCGCCCCGGTCACCGCCGCGATCGCGTTCGCCGGATCGGGGTCGAGCGCCATCGCGTTGTGCGCCTCGTGGGTCATGGCGCCGCCCCGAAGGGTCGCGTACGCGTCGGTCTTCCGCTGGGTCAGCACCACCGCGACCGCGGCCTCGGAGAAGGTGAAACCCCTTGTGCCCTCTTGGAAAGGACGGCACGCCTCCAGCGGGGGCACGTCGGTGATCGCCACCCCGCAGTGCACGAAGTTGCGCACCATCGGCCTGGTCGCGGACAGATCGGTGGTGACCACCACCACGTCGTCGGCCATTCCCGCGTCCAGCCACATCTTCGCGGTCAGCACCGCGGCGCTGCCGGTCGCGCACATCGCGGACGTGGCCATCGAGGGGCCGTGGAAGCCGAACTCCGACATGAGCGTGGCGATCGGGGTCGAGGGCATCATGCCGATGAACTCGCGCCGGTACATGAGTTGCTCGCCGAGTTCGGTGAGCCTGTCCCAGGTCCGCAGGTCTTCGCGGACGCCGCCGGAGATGACGCCGACCCGGCGTCCTGGCGACCAGCCCCGCGCGCCGGCGTCCGCGATCGCTTCCCGTGCCGCGGCGAGCAGTGCACGGGCGTGCAGGCTGCCGTCCCGCGCTTTGCCGCCCTCGGGGACGTGCGCGACCCAGCCCGGCAGATCCGGGGTTTCCCCGAAGCCGTCGGTGAATTGGGCGCACGGGACGCCGCTGGCGAGGCCCTCCCACAGTGCTTCGCGCCCCCAGCCGTAGGCGGTTACGGCGCCGATGCCGCAGATGTCTGTTTTGCTCCGCACGTGTTTCCCTTCAACTACATTCTGTCAACGCTGGGGTGGAATGGCCGCACCGATCAACTGGCCGAGGGGGACGGCTACGTCGATTTAGTGATCTAATCGGAAGCTACATCAGTCGAGTAGGGGGTTTGGATCAGATGGATCCTGACGATCTCGACGGTGGGACTCCCGACACCCACCGGCCCTCGGATCAGGATTCCTCGCCAGCGAACGGCACCGCGACCCGCACGGTGGGAAAAACCGAGCGGCACGCGTCGCTCGTCCGTCTGCTGACCGAGTTGTCCGCCGAGAGGGATCACCGCGGTGAACCCGCGCTCGCCTTTCTCGGCAAGGGGTACCGCCTTTTGGAGCAAAAGTCCGACGGCGGCGCTTTGGGAACGCAATATCTCACCATGGTCGAAGCGAGCCCATACGGGATCTGCGTCCATCAACGGGGCAAAGTCGTGTTCGTGAACTCGGCCACCATGCGCTTCGTGGGCGCGAAGGTGTCGACCGAGATCATCGGGACGCACATCACGGATCTGGTCGACGCCGGCTCGCAGGACGCGCTGCTGGCGCGGATCGGTTCGCTGGACTCGCCCGGCTCGTTCAGTGAACCGACCGAGATGACGCTGCGGACCCTTCAAGGCCGCGGTGTCACCGTCGAATCCCAGGCGGTGCTGACCACCTGGGAGGGTAAACCCGCGTACCAGGTGATCATGCGCGACCTGACCACGCAGAAGGCGGCCGAGTCGGGCCTCCGGTTTCAAGCCGCGCTGGTCGGCCACGCGAGCGACGCGATCATCGCGACCTCGCCCGACGGCCTGGTGACGAGCTGGAACCCGGCGGCCGAGGCCGTCTACGGACATGACCTCGACCAGGTCATCGGTGTCCCGGTGGCCGAGGTCGTCGGCGCGCCGATGAGCCCGCGGCAGGTCGTCGCCGCGGGCGGTGTCGTGCAGGCGACGCATTTCAGCGCCGACGGCACGGCGCTGGCGGTGCGCGTCTCGGCGGCCGAGATGTTCGACGGTTACGTGCTGCTGTGCGCCGACGAGACGGCGCAACGCCGGGCCGAGGCCGAATTCGCCACCGTTGTCGAAACGCTCGACGAGGGGGTGCTGCTGGTCGGCCCCAGCGGGCGGATCGAACTGGCGAACTCCGCCGCACACCGGATCGCCGGTGTGCCGCCGGGCGCGCTGGTCGGCCTGGAGAGCCGGACACTGCGGCTGCACGACGAATACGGTGCCCCGGTGCCCGTCGACGACCTGCCGTCCGCGCGGGTGCGGCGGTCCGGGAAGGTCGAGACCGGGCGGGTCCTGCAGATCCGGCGGCGCGACGGCGCGCACCGGTGGCTTTCGCTGACCTCCGGTCCGCTGATGGCGCCGGGCCAGAGCGTGCCCTCGGTGCTGACGTCCTTCGCCGACATCACCGAACGGCGGGCGATCAGCGAACGGCTGGCCTACGAGGCCACCCACGACCCGCTGACCAGGCTCGCGAACCGCACGCTCGCGCTGGACCGCCTGCGCCGCACGATCGCCGATCCGGCGCGCACGACCACCGTGATGTTCATCGATCTCGACAAGTTCAAGATCATCAACGATTCGCTCGGTCATACCGTCGGCGACCAGGTGCTGCGCATCGTCGGCGACCGGCTGAGGGCCGCCGCCGGCGCCTCGGACCTGGTCGGACGGCTCGGCGGGGACGAGTTCCTGGTCATCACCACCGGTTATACCGAAGCCGCCGAAGTGCGGGCGCTGGCCGATCACCTTCAGCGACGGCTCGCCGAATCGCTCACCGTGCACGGCCGCGAACTGCATATCAATACGAGTATTGGAATAGTGATCGCCGAACCCGGCGATACCCGCAGCGCCGACGAATTGCTGGAAGACGCCGATTTGGCGATGTATCAGGCCAAGACATTCGGCCCCGGCCGTTATGCGTTCTATGCGCCGATCATGCGTAAACGGGTGCAGGACCGTTTCGCCTTGGAGCAGGATCTGCGGAACGCCGTCGCGGACGGCCTGGTCGAGACCGTTTATCAGCCCGTCGTCGATTTGCGGACCGGTGACATGGTCGCGGTGAAGGCGAAGTCCTGTTGGAATCACCCGGTCCGGGGACCGATCGATCCGGCGGAATTGGCCGAGATCGCCGACGACGGCGATCTTTTGACGGTCATCGGGGCGGAGGTCCTCGCCAAGGCCGCCCGCGAGATCTCTCGATGGCGTGCCGATCATGGTGTGCACTGTAATGTGAATGTGAGCCTGTCGGTCCGCCAACTGGGCGATCCCACGTTGCTACAAGTGGTTCAGACCACGCTGGAAGACGCGGGACTGGTGCCGCAGGACCTGAGCCTCGACGTCGACGAGACGGCGTTGAAGGACGCGGCCGACGCCGTCGACGCGCTGCGGAAGACCGGAGTGCGGGTGACCGCGGAACGGTTCGGCGCCGGATATTCGTCGCTCGCCCAGCTGTGCCGCCTCGATCTGAACGTGGTCGAGATCGACCGGTCGTTCGTCGCCGATCTCGGGAGGTCGAGCGACGCCGAGCCGATCGTCGCCGGGATCATGGCGATGGCACACGCCGTCGACCTCGTGGTGGTCGCCGAAGGGGTCGAGACCGCGCGGCAGCTGGAGGTCCTGCACGAACTCGGCTGCGATTGGGCGAAAGGGCCGCTGGTGGCGCCGCCGGGTCCGGTGGACGCCCTGAAGTCCGCGTACGAGCACGTCGTGCGGTGAACCGGGCGGCCGCCGTTTCCGTGGTCCCCGATGAGAACCTTCCTCGCCGCTGACAGGACCAAAGCCTCCTGTCGCTCCGGCTCTTCCCGGCGCAACCTTGTCGGTGGGGGACCGGTGAAGGAGGCCGTCGTGTCGCTGATCTTCCTGTGGCGCCGGATCCACCTCGGCCGGAATCCGCTCGCACGCGGCTGGGACCGGATCGAGGCGGCGATCCTCGTCGGCGGCGTGGTGACCGCGCTGCTCGGTGTGCCGCTGGCCGCCGCGGCCGGCTCGGAGGCCTACGCGACGATGATGGCTCGCTCGGCTCTCGAAACGGCCACGCGTCATTCGACGACCGCGTTCCTGCTCGAAGACGCTCCACCGGCCCGCGTCGGCCTCGACGGGATCCCTTCGGCCGAGACGGCTTCGGTCGCGGCTCGCTGGGCGCTGCCGGACGGGACCTTCCAGGAGGCGCGCGTGACCGCCGACCTCGGCGCTTCGACGGGCGACGCGGTGACGGTGTGGCTCGACGAGTCCGACGCCGTGGTCGATCCGCCGGTGATGCCGCTCGACGCGACCAGTACGGGGATCGGCGTCGGGGCCGGGGTGTGGCTGATCGCGGTGACGCTGCTGGCGGCGGGGTACCTGCTCGCGCGGCAGCTGCTGAACCGGGCGCGGTCCGCGGCGTGGGACCGGGAGTGGGAGCGGTTCGGGCAGGACTCGCGCTCTTGAGGCCGGCTTAAGTACATGAAGGGGTCCTTCCTGTACCTGGGCGCAAGGATGGGGGCCTTCATGTACCTAGGCGCAGGGTCCCGGCAAAGTCGCAGAGCTGCTGGTCAGTGCTGCTGTTGGTGATCTGGACTTGACACCGCTAGCGCCCGCGAGGGCCGAGTGGGGAGGATTTGGGACGTTGAACGTCCTAAATCCTCCCCACTCAGGGATGCTCCGCAACCGGTGTGCCCGCTGACGATGGAGCATTTGGGACACTCAACGTCCCAAATCCTCCATTGTCAGCCTCACACAGGCGACGAACAGCAGCCTGACCTGCAAGTTCCCGACTTTGCCGGGACCCTGACCTAGGCGCAAGGAAGGCCCCCTTCATGTACTGGGGCGGGGTCCTTCACGCGCCTGGGGTGTGAAACTTGAGGTCACTGGGGCGCGTGTGGCGATCCGGTGGTCCGTGAAGGCCTCCTTGAGGGACCCAGAGTCCCTCAAGGAGGCATTCACGGACCGGCGCCCGCAGAGGTGCCCGCAGTTAGTCGGCTAACTGCGAAAAGTGGCCGCTGACCTGCGGGTTCTCGCGAAAGTGATAGCAAAGGTCCCTTGCTCCCGCCGCGTCACCTTGTCTCTGTACCTACTGGTATGTACGGTCAGGACGTGGACAAGAGGGAACGGCTCATCGAGAGCACTCGCGAGCTTCTGTGGGAGCGCGGTTACGTCGGCACCAGCCCGAAGGCGATCCAGGAGCGGTCCGGCGCCGGCCAGGGCAGCATGTACCACCACTTCCAGGGCAAGTCCGACCTCGCGCTCGCCGCGATCGGCCGCAGCGCCGAGGACCTGCGCGCCAGGGCGGAGGCCGAGTTCTCCGACCCCGGCACGATCGTCGAGCGCATCACCGTCTACCTACGCCGCGAGCGCGCCGTGCTCAAGGGGTGTCCGGTCGGCAGGCTCGCCCAGGATCCCGACGTGATGGCCGACGCGGATCTGCGCAAGCCGGTCGAGGAGTTCTTCGGCTGGCTGACCGGTCGCCTCGCCGGGCTGCTCGACGAGGGGCGCGCGGCCGGCGAACTCGACCAGGCGCTCGACCCGCTCGCCACGGCGACCGCGCTGGTCGCGATGTTGCAGGGCGGCTACATCCTCGCCCGCGCCGCGGGCTCACCGGACGTGTTCGCGAAGGCCGTCGACGGTGCCCTCGGCCTGCTCGCCACCAAGGAGAACTGACATGCCCTTCGTCCGTATCGACGCCATCGGGACCGGCAAGCTCGAAGCCCTCGGCAACGCCGTCCACGACGCGATGGTCGAGACGCTCGGCATCCCGGCCGACGACCGCTTCCAGGTCCTCAACGGCCGGAGCACCCTGAAATACGACGATTACCTGGGGGTCCGTCGCGACGACGGGGTTGTGTTCATCACGATCACCATGCGGTACGGGCGCACCGACGAGCAGAAGAAGTCGCTGTACCGGCGGATCGCGGAACTCGCCGAGGAGTACTCGGGGACCGAGCCGCGGAACGTGCTCGTGATGATCACCGAGACCGATCCGGTCAACTGGTCGATCGGGAACGGCGAAGCGCAATACGCGTGATCACGCGGCGTCGGCCGTCACCCGCCTAGCGGAACCGAAGGCGTGCTGCTCCAGCAGCCACCACGTGTCGCGCCCGAACGACCACGTCAGCAACCCCAGCGCGCCCAGTGTGACCACGAAACCGGCCCAGAACGGCAGGACCGTCGAAGCCACCGCGACCAGCGCGATGCCTTGAACGGCCGCGACCGTCTTGCGTGCCAGGCTCGGCGGCAGCGGCGAGTTCAGCCACGGCCACAGCCTGCTCGCGGCGACGAAGACGTAGCGCATCGCGCCGATCGTGAGCACCCACGGGCCCAGCGACTGCGCGACGACCACGCTCAGGATCAGGATCAGATACGCGTCGACCTCCATGTCGAACCGCGCGCCGAGAGGGGACGTCGTCCCGGTGCGGCGCGCGACCTGGCCGTCGACGGCGTCCAGGGCGAGCGCGACCGACGCGAGGACGACCATCGTGACGATCTCCCGGCCGGCGGTGTCGACGACGAGCGCGGTCACGCAGCCGACCAGACCGGAGCGTGCCAGGGTCACGGCGTCGGCGGGGCCGAGGGAGCGCGCGGTGCTCCGGTTCAGGCCGTAGGTCAGGAATCCGCCCACCGCGAGGCCGTAGGCCGCGCCGGTGAGCCAGCCCAGCGTGCCCAGCCCGGCGAGGGCGTCCAGCGTCCCCAGCAGCGCCAGCTGGACGAGGACCCCCAGGAAAATTCCGGGGTTGATCACGAGGCCTCCTCGTTATGGTGACGATGGCCCCCTCGAAGGGGCCGACATGAGAGGACACGATGGAACGCGCCTTCTGGTTCAGTGGTTCCGGTGACGGTGAGCTCAGGCCGGTCACGCTCCCTCCGGTCGGCGACGGCGAGGTGCTGGTCCGCACCCTGTGCACGGGCGTGAGCCGCGGCACCGAGACGCTCGTCTTCCGCGGTGAGGTCCCGCCGAGTCAACGTGCGGCCATGCGCGCGCCTTTCCAGGATGGCGAATTCCCGGGGCCCGTGAAGTACGGGTACCTCAACGTCGGCGTGGTCGAACAAGGTCCCGCCGAACTCGTCGGTCAGGTCGTCTTCTGCCTGTACCCGCACCAGACGCGTTATGTCGTGCCGGCGGCCGCGGTCACGCCGGTGCCGCGCGGGGTGCCGCCGGAGCGCGCGATCCTCGCGGGCACGATCGAGACCGCGATCAACGCGGTCTGGGACGCGGCGCCGAAACTCGGCGACCGGATCGCCGTGGTCGGTGCCGGAATGGTCGGCAGCAGCGTCGCGAAACTCCTGGCGGGCTTCCCGGCGACCAGGGTGCAGCTGATCGACATCGACCCGGAGCGCGCGAAGATCGCCGAAGCGCTCGGTGTCGACTTCTCGACACCGGAGGACGCGCTGGGCGACTGCGACCTCGTCGTGCACGCCAGCGCGAGCGAGGCGGGGCTCGCGCGGTCGCTGGAACTGCTCGCGCCGGAGGGCGAGGTGATCGAGCTGAGCTGGTACGGCGACCGCCGGATCAGTGTCCCGCTCGGCGAGAACTTCCATTCACGACGGCTGGCGATCCGCAGCAGCCAGGTCGGCATGGTCTCGCCGTCCCGCCGCCTGAACCGGAGCCACGGCGACCGCCTGGCCCTCGCTTTGCGGATTTTGTCGGACCCCGTCTTTAAGGTGCTGGTCAGCGAGGAATGCCGGTTCCATGAACTGCCGGACGTCTTACCGCGTCTGGCCTGGAATGAACCAGGAACGCTCTGCCTCCGTGTCACCTATCAGCTGGAGGACACGCGCTAAGGGCACGACCGCAGGAGGTCCGTTGTTCAGTATCACCGTCCGCGACCACGTCATGGTGGCCCACAGCTTCCGCGGCGAGGTCTTCGGACCCGCGCAGAAACTGCACGGCGCCACCTTCGTGGTGGACGCGACGTTCCGCCGGTCGGAGCTGGACGCCGACAACATCGTCGTCGACATCGGCAAGGCGACCGAAGAGCTCAAAGCGGTGCTGGCCGACCTGAACTACCGCAACCTCGACGACGTGCCCGAATTCGCCGGGATCAACACCTCGACCGAGTTCCTCGCCAAGGTCGTCGCCGACCGGCTCGCCGATCGCGTCCACGCGGGCGCGCTCGGCGAGGGCGCCCGCGGGCTCGAGGGGATCGTCGTCTCACTGCACGAATCCCACGTCGCGTGGGCGAGTTACGAGCGTGCGCTGTGAGTGGCCTCCACGTCGTCCTGCCCAACGACATCGACGACGTGAGCGCGCCCAGCGGCGGCAACGTCTACGACCGCCGCCTGTGCGACGGCCTCGTCGCGGCGGGGGTGGAGGTCCGCGAGATCGCCGTGCACGGGAACTGGCCGAGGCCCGACACCGAGGCGCGCAAGGTACTGGCGCGCAAGCTCGCGGAACTGCCGGACGGTTCGGCGGTCCTGCTCGACGGACTGGTCGCCTGCGGGGTGCCCGAGGTGATCGTGCCGTCGGCGCAACGGCTGTCGATCGCGGTGCTGGTGCATCTGCCGCTGGCCGACGAGACGGGGCTTTCGCCTTCACTCGCCGCCGAGCTGGACCGGCTGGAGGCCGAGACGCTCGGCGCGGTCGAGGCCGTGGTCGCGACCAGCGAGTGGGCGGCGCGACGGCTGATCGAGCATCACGGCCTCGCGCCGCACCGGGTGCACGCGGTGCCGCCAGGGGTCGACAGGGCCGACGTGGCGTCCGGGAGCCTGGACGGGACGCAACTGATCTGTGTCGCCAACGTGACGCCGCGCAAGGGCCAAGGCCTGCTCGCGGACGCGTTGAAGTCACTCAAGGATCTCCCGTGGAACTGTGAATGCGTCGGCGCCATCCGCCGTGAAACCCGCTACGTCGAACGCCTGCGGCGACACTCCCTCGGCGATCGGTTCACCCTGACCGGCCCGCGGTCCGGCGAAGCGCTCGAAGCGACGTACGCGGCCGCAGACCTTCTCGTGCTTCCCTCGCGCGCGGAGACCTACGGCATGGTCGTCACCGAGGCGCTCGCGCACGGCATTCCCGTGCTGGCGACCGCCGTCGACGCCCTCCCGGACACGCTCGGCCGGTCGCCCGACGGCAGTGTGCCCGGGATGCTCGTCCCGGGCGAGGACGTCAACGCGCTGGCCACGGCCCTCCGCCGCTGGCTCACCGAGCCCGATCTGCGTGACCGTCTTCGCGCCTCCGCCCGCCTTCGCCGCGAGACGCTGCCCGGCTGGGACGAGACGGCCCGCGGTGTCGCCGCCGTGCTGCTGAACGAAAGGACGGCGGCATGACCAAGTACGCCCCCAGCTGGCTTCGGCTGCGTGAAGACGCGGACGCCTCGGCCCGTGCGACCGAGTTGATCGAGCCGGTCCGGGCGTTCTTGCGCGAACAGGACGAGGTCGTCATCCGGGATCTCGGCTGCGGCACCGGTTCGCTCGGCCGCTGGCTGGCAAGGCGGCTGCCCGGCCGCCAGCGCTGGATCCTGCACGACCGCGACCCCGAACTGCTCACCCACGCGCTGGCCCGCACCAGCCGTCCGGAGCACGCGTTGGACGGGAGCGAGGTCACCGTCGTCACCGAACAGCGTGACATCACCGGGTTACGCGCGGAGGACCTCGCCGGGACCTCGCTCGTGGCGGCGTCGGCGCTGCTCGATCTGCTCACCGCCGAAGAGATGTCCCGGTTGGCGGAGGCGTGCGTCGAGGCGGGGTGCGCGGTCCTGTTCACCTTGAGCGTTTCCGGCCGAGTGGTGCTGTCGCCCAAGGACAAGTTCGACATCGAGATCTCCGATGCCTTCAACGCCCATCAGCGCCGGGTGACCGACGGCCGGTGGCTGCTCGGCCCCGACGCGGTGGACGTCGCCTTCGGGGTGTTCGAACGGCTCGGCGCCACCGTGCGGCGCGCGCCGAGCCCGTGGCGGCTCGGGGCGGATCAGGCCGCGCTGACCGCGGAGTGGCTCACCGGCTGGGTCGGCGCCGCCTGCGAGCAGCGGCCGGAGCTGGCGGCGGACGGTGAGACGTACCTGCGGTGGCGGCTCGCGCAATGCGCGGCCGGTGAACTGAACGCGATGATCCAGCACGAAGATCTCCTGATGGTGCCGTCGTGAAACGGTGCTGGCCCTGGCTCCGGATCCTCGGCGCGCTCGGCATCCTCGGCGTGCTCGTCTGGCAGCTGGGCACGGGCGCGTTCCTGGACGGGCTGCGTGAGGTCGACGCGGGCGGTGTCGCCGCCGCGCTCGGGATCGGTTTCGCCACCACGGTTTTCAGCGCGTGGCGGTGGTGCCTGGTCGCACGGCGGCTGAGTCTCCGGTTGTCGCTGCCGAACGCCGTCGGCGAGTACTACCGCGCGTTGTTCCTCAACGGAGTCCTGCCGGCGGGGGTGCTCGGCGACGTCAACCGCGCCGTGCAGCACGGCCGCGAGTCCGGCGACGTCCCGCGCGGCGTCCGCGCGGTGGTGCTGGAGCGGACGGCCGGGCAGATCGTGGTGATCGGCGCTTCGGTCGCCGTCGTGCTCGGCACGCCTTCCGTGGTGCCGCCGCCGATCGACGGGGCCGTCACGGTCGCCGGGATCGTGGTCGTCGCGCTCGCCCTCACGGCCGCCGCCACCGGGATGACGGCGGGAAAGCGGTGGATCCACAGTGGATCGAAATGGCGCCGCGGCTTCGCCGTCACCCTCGCCGACGTCCGGCTGGGCCTCCTGACCAAGGAGACCTGGCCCGGCGTGAGCCTGCTTTCGCTCGCCACCCTTGCCGGGCATCTCGCCCTGTTCGTCGTCGCCGCGCGCGCCGCCGGGGTCACCGCCCCGATCGGCGACCTGCTGCCGCTGATGATCCTCGCCCTGCTCGCGATGGGGCTGCCGCTGAACATCGGCGGCTGGGGCCCGCGCGAAGGCGTTTGCGCGCTGCTGTTCGGCGCGGCGGGCCTCGGTTCGGCGCAGGGCGTCACCGTGGCCGTGGTCTACGGCGTGCTCGCGCTCGTCTCCAGCCTTCCCGGTGCGGGCGTTCTGCTCGCGCGCTCGGTCATGAGTCACCGAACAGACAGGAGAAACGCGATGACCGTCGAGAGAGTCGTGGAGACCCGACTGACCACCCGTTACGGCGTTTTCCGCGCCTACGGTTACCTGGACGCCGACGGCACCGAGCAGATGGCGCTGGTGCACGGCGACGTCGCGGCTTCCGGCACGTTGGCGCGGGTTCATTCGGAATGTCTCACCGGAGACGTGTTCAGCTCGATGCACTGCGAATGCGGCGACCAGCTGGCCGCCGCGCTGCGCGCGATCGTCGAGGAGGGCGCCGGAGTCCTCGTGTACGCCCAGGGCCATGAAGGACGCGGGATCGGCCTGCTCGCGAAGCTGAAAGCGATGCGGCTGCAGGAAGACGGGCTCGACACCGTCGAGGCGAACATCGCGCTGGGGCTGCCCGTGGACGCGCGCGACTATCGTGCGGCGGCGGAGATCCTGACCGATCTCGGGGTGCGATCGGTGCGGTTGCTGTCCAACAACCCGGCGAAGGTCGACCAGCTGGAGCTGCACGGGGTCGTGATCAGCGAGCGGGTGCCGTTGCTGGTCACGCCGAACGACGAGAACCTGCGCTACCTGCGGACGAAACAGGAACGGATGCACCACTTCCTGCCGCATCTGGACGCGATCGAGTCGGTGGGCTCCTGAGGGGTTCAGCCCAGCGCGGCCAGGGTCTCCCCGAAGGTCCCCACCAGTGACTCCAGCACCAGCCGTCCCTTCTCCGCCGTCGCCAGCGAAGGCCGCCCCACCACACCGGACTCCGAATACGGCCGAAGCCCCAGCGTCAGCAGATGCCGCCTGTCGTCGGCGAGGTGGTCCGCCTCCGCGAATCCGGGCCGGACCAGTGACGGATGGGCGTGCAGCAGAAGGGAGGTTTCCAGCTCTCCGGCGTGCATGTCGCTGTCCAGCGACGTCTCCAGCCCGGCCGCGTCGTGCGCCGCCTGCCAGCCCTCGACCCCGGGGAAGAGCGCCATCGGCGACGTCGACTCCTGTACCACGTTGGACAGGACGTAGTTGCCGCCGTGCGCGTTCACCAGCACCAGTTTCGGCACCCCGGACCGGCGCAGCGAGGCGGCGACGTCGTTCACCACGGCGTACAGCGTCGCGGCCGAAACGCTGACCGTGCCCGGCCAGTCCGCGTGTTCGTGCGAACAGCCGATCGTGATCGGCGGGAGCCGCAGCACCGGGTACGCGGCCGCGACGGCGTCGGCGATCGTCGTCGCGATCACCGTGTCGGTGGTCAGCGGGAGGTGCGCGCCGTGCTGTTCGAAAGCGCCGATCGGCAGCACCGCGACGTCGGCGTCTCGCGCGTTTTCGTCGGCCGTCGTGGCGGTCGGGAACAGGTCCATTCCGGTTACGGTACCCAGATGACCGACCACGCCGCATTGTTGTCCGTCGCCGCCGAAGCCGTCGCCAAGGCGACCGGCATCATCCGCTCGATGACGTCGTTTTCCGTTGCCGCCAAAGGTGATCGCGACATGGTGACCGACGTCGACCTGGCCGTCGAGGACGCCGTCCGCGACTTCCTGACGCGGGAGACGCCGGAGATCGGCATCCTCGGCGAGGAGCGCGGGCACCAAGGCGACGAGAACCTGTGGTGGGCGCTCGATCCTGTCGACGGCACGGCGAACTTCGCGCGCGGGATCCCGCTGTGCGGCGTTTCGCTCGGCCTCGTCGATGGTCTGAAGAGCACTGTCGCGGCGATCTCCCTGCCGTTCCTCGATGTCACCTACACCGCTGCCGAAGGCCAGGGCGCGTACGCGGGCGAAGAACGTCTCACGGCCTCGAAGGCGACTGAGCTTTCCGACGCGATCGTGTCGATCGGAGACTTCGCGGTCGGCGAGGGCGCGGAGGTCAAGAACCGCGTCCGGCTGGCGTTGCTGGCCGAACTCGGCGGCCGCGTGCAGCGCGTCCGGTTCCTCGGCTCCGCGGCGATCGACCTCGCCTGGGTCGCGCACGGCAAACTCGACGCGAGCGTCATCCTCGCCAACAAACCGTGGGACACGATGGCGGGTGTCCTGCTGGTACGCGAGGCCGGGGGAGTGGTGGTCGACGCGGACGGCGGCGATCACACGGTGCGCTCGGCGGCCACCATCGCGGTCGGCGCCGGACTGCGTGACGACCTCGTGGCCGCGATCGCGCGTGCGCGCGGGTGAAAACTTCGCGCCGCGAATTCTGAACCGATCGGGCGCCGTATCCGTGTCTCCTGATAAGGCGCCCGCATCTGGAGGTAAACCGTGTACACCTCAACCGTTCGTGGCACGGAGCCGGTGGTGTTCGTCCTGCCGGGGGACGTCGAGGATGCCGGCGGCGAATACGACCGCCGCATGTGCCAGAACCTGCCGGGCACCGGCCTCCCGCTGCTGGAACTGCCGATCGCCGGCGAATGGCCGATGCCGGGACCGCTGTCCAGGTCGAGACTGGCCCGTTCGCTCGCCGCGTTGCCCGACGACACCGTCGTCCTGATCGACGGCACGGTCGCCTGCGGGGTCCCGGAGATCGTGGTGCCGCACGCCCGGCGGCTGCGGCTGGCCGTCCTGGTCCACCGGCCGCTCGCCGACGACCCCGCGCTCGACCCGGCGCAGGCCGCCGAACTCGACGCGTGCGAACGGGAGACCCTGCGGCTGGCGGGCATGATCGTCGCCACCGGGCCGTGGCTCGCGCGGCAGCTGATCGACCGGCACGACCTCGACCCGACCCGCGTCTACGTCGCGACTCCCGGAACCGACGCGGCCCCGCTCGCGGCGGGCGCGGACGGCGTCTCCCGGCTGCTGTGTCTCGCGCCCATGACCGCGCGCCACGGCCAGGACGTGCTCATCCGGGCGCTTTCGACCATCGACGAACTGGCGTTCAAATGCGTGTTCGCCGGGGCGACGCACCACGATCCCGCCTACGTCGACGAACTGCGCTGGACGGTCGAGCGGCTCGGGCTCGGCTCCCGGATCAGCCTCATCCGGCCGCCGGACGATCTCGACCTGGTCTACGACGGCGCCGATCTGCTCGTGCTGCCCGCTCGCGGCGGCACCTCCGGACTGGTCGTCGCCGAGGCACTGGCACGCGGGATCCCCGTGGTGGCCACCGAAACCGCGGGCGCGCACGACGCGCTCGGCACGGCGCCCGGCGGCGGAGTCCCCGGCATGCTGGTGCCGCCGAACAACCCGTCGGCGCTCGCGAGGGCGTTGCTGCGCTGGTCGCTCGACGCCGAACTACGCCATTCGCTGCGGACGTCGGCGCTCGCGCGGAGCAGCGTCCTCGAGGAATGGGACGTCGCGGCGGGCAGGCTCACCGACGTCCTGTCCCGGTTGCAGACCACGCCGCGTCAGCTGGCTTGATCATCGCCCGGAAGCAGCTATCGGGCCGGTGATCGGCTCGGTTGACTTGGCGGCATGCGAATCGTCGATCTTGCGTCCCGTCCCGATCTGCTCGATCCCGCGCTGAACCTCGGCGACGTCGGCGGTGAGTTCATCTACGCCGGGTTCAGCGGCAAGATGATCACGCCGGAACGGTTCCTGCGCCATTGGGCCCGGTACTTCCTCATCGCGCTGGACGACGACGGCGAACCGATCGCGCGGGCGCTGTCCGTCCCGCTGACCTATCCCGCCGAAGACCGCCACGAGTTGCCGGCACACGGCTGGGACGAGGCGATCCAGTGGGCCGCGCAGGACCTCATGGACGGCCGCGCGCCGGACACCCTGTGCGCCCTCGAAGTCGTTGTGGCACCCCGAATGCGCGGGACCGGCCTGTCCACGCCGATGCTGAAGGCGCTCAAGGCGCGCGCGGCCGAGACGGGGCTGAAACGGCTGATCGTGTCCGTTCGCCCGATCGGCAAGGAGGACGAACCGGACGTCCCGATGGAGGAGTACGCCGTCCGGCGCCGCGAGGACGGGCTGTTCGCCGACCGCTGGCTGCGCACCCACGAACGGCTCGGCGCGCGGATGATCAAGGTGTGCCCGTTCGCCGTGACCATTTCGGGTTCGATCGCGGACTGGCACGAGTGGACCGGCGTCAAACTCGCCGACGGCGACAACGTGATCCCCGGCGGGATCGCGCCGGTGCACGCGAACGTCGAGCGGGACCACGGGGTGTACGTGGAGGCGAACGTGTGGATGGAGCACCCCTTCTGAGCCGCTGGGATCCGAGTGGCCGCCGGCACGCTCCGGTCGCGGCGCCGAACCGTCCGATCCTCGCGACTTCCGACAGGAAACACTCATCGGCCACGTCACCGCCCGGCCGTACCGCACAGTGGGGTCCATGAGTACTTCGCGAGCCGGTTTCGCCGGGCTGGGCAGTATGGGCGAGCCGATGGCACGGAACCTGGCGCGGGCCGGGGTCCCGTTGCTCGTGTGGAATCGCACCCCGGGTAAAGCGGACCAGGTGGCCGAGGCCGTCGACGACGTGGCGGAACTGTTCGCACGGTGCGAAGTCGTGTTCCTGATGCTGAAGGACGCGGCCGCTGTCGACGCCGTGCTCGACCGCGGGCGGTCCGCGCTGGCTGGCCGGACG
Source organism: Amycolatopsis sp. NPDC052450 (assembly GCF_044547565.1). Classification (NCBI taxonomy): domain Bacteria; kingdom Bacillati; phylum Actinomycetota; class Actinomycetes; order Pseudonocardiales; family Pseudonocardiaceae; genus Amycolatopsis; species Amycolatopsis sp. NPDC052450. Next base: position 111,075 of record NZ_JBIUAQ010000009.1, read on the forward strand.
ATCGTCCACATGGGAACGACGGCGCCGGAGCATTCGCGGGGACTCGAGTCCGAGCTCCTCGCGGCCGGGGCGAAGTACGTGGAAGCACCGGTTTCCGGTTCGCGGATCCCGGCGGAGGCGGGTGAGCTGGTCGCCATGCTCGCGGGCGATCCTGCCGCGATCGAGGAGGTCCGGGAGCTGTTCGGGCCGATGTGCCGGGAAACCGTGGACTGCGGGCCGGTGCCCAACGGGCTCCTGATGAAGCTGGCGGTCAACGTGCACCTGACCGCCGTCGTGACCGGCCTCGCCGAGACCTTCCACTTCGCCCGCGCGAACGGGCTCGATCCGAGTTTGCTCGCCGATGTCCTCGGTGCCGGGCAGCTGGCCAGTCCGATCCTGCGGGTCAAGGCCCCCAAACTCGTCGAGGAGGACTTCGCGCCGCAGGCCTCGATCGCGAACGTCCTGGCCAATGTCGAGCTGATCGCGGCGGCGGCCGGGGAAGCGGGCCTGGAGTTGCCGCTGATCGAGGCGTCCCGCGCCCTCTACGCCGAGACCGCGCGGCTCGGTTTCGGCGAGGAGGACATGGTCGCCGTCGTCAAGGCCCTCGAAGTCCACCCCAGGACGCATTCAGAGGACTATTGAGGGGTGAGGCGAAATCAGCGCAAATAGCCTAAATCGGGCATTCGCGCTCCGAAAAGCGTCCTTTGTGGATAGTCAAGGAGTGTCGCGGGCTCACTCGAGAGTCGCTGCCGCCGTCGAACCAGGTCCGAAGGCGTCCTTCACCGCATCAGACGCAGCGAAGGGAGCCTTCGCCCCACCACTGACCTCGCCCGGGAACACGCCACGTTCGCCTTTCCTCGCAATAAATGCGGTGGGTCAGCCCCGTAGGGCCGACGCGATCCGGCCGGCCGCGGCGAAGGACTCCTCCTCCGGCTCGCCGAGCAGGGGGAGCAGGATGACGGATTCGGTCCCGGCCGCGTACAGCGCGCGGATCTGTTCGACACAACGGTCGAGCGGTCCGCTGATGCTCAGCCTGTCGATCCACTCCGGTCGCAGCCGCCGCGCCAGGTCTTCCCGATCGGTGGCGGCCTTGACCTCGGCCAGGAGTTCGGCGCCGAAGTCCAGCGGTTCCAGCGCCGGTCCCGAGTTCGGCCCGATCGCGGAAGCGACGTCGGCCCGGGCGCGCTCACGAGCCCGATCAGGATCGGCGTCGAGCGCCAGCCAGTTGTAGACGGCGATCGAATGGCTTTCGACGCCGATGAGGTCCCGCGTCGCGCGGACGTACTCCGGCGTCGCCGGTTCGGCGAGCAGCGTCCCGTCGGCCACCCGGCCCGCCGCGGCAAGGGACTTCGGGCCGCGGACACCGGCGATGAGCTTCGGCGGCAGCGCGGGCGGGAACTCCAGCTCGACCTCGTCCAGCCGGACCTCCTTGCCCTGGAAGGAAACCCGCTCGCCGGCCAGCAACCGCCGGATGACCGTCAGCGTCTCTTCGAAGGCGGCCAGCGCCGACTTCGGCCACGCGTCGATCTGCCGCATCCAGCTCGGCACGCCGTGCCCGAATCCGACGATCAGGCGTCCCGGATACAGCTCCGCGAGTGCCGCGATCTCCATCGCCGCGATGGCCGGATTCCTGGCCACGGCGGGCATGATGCCGATGCCGAGGGTGATCTTGTCGGTCGCCGCGAGCACCGCCGACGCCGTCGCGATCCCGCCCGCGTAGAAGCAGTCCTCGACGATCCAGACCTCGTCCAGACCCTCCGATTCCGCTCGCCGGGCCAGGCTCTTCAGCCGGGCGGCGGGCAGTTCGCGCGGGATCCTGACTCCGAGCCGTGACACCAAGACGATCATCTCCTAGGCCGGGATCGATCTTCAGCGACTACAGCACCCCGGTTCCGGCACCGCAACCGAATAACGCAATTCGGCACCTGCTTGCGGTCCTTGCGCGTGCAAGTACCGCAACCAGATGCCGAATTGCGTCAGGGGGTGAGGGTCAGGTCAGGCCAGGTACTCCGCGGCGGCGCGGAGACTGACGTAGGACCCGCTGAAGGTGTCGATCCGCGGCCCGTCGCCGGTGTCCGGTCCCGGCACGCCGGTCTCGACCCGGATGTAGTCCACGCCTGCCTCCCGGAGCCAGCCGAGGAACTCGCGCACCTCGGGGTGCCGGTGCGCCTCGCGCGTCACCACGACGAGGTCGCGGGCACCGTGGACGGCGTCGATCGCGGTCGCGATCTCGTCCCCGGTGACCTTGAGCGCGCGCGTGCCGGGCACGAGTCCGGTCAGATGCGAGCCGAGCCCCCACGGCATCGGGCCCGCCGCGATGATCGGCTCGGTCTCGATGTCGATCACCAGCGGCGGCCCGGCGAGCTTCGGCGAACCCTGGATCCGCAACGCCTTGCGCGCCGCCTCCAGGCCGAGCCGGTGGTCGACCGGCGAGATCGGTGTCGGCACCGGGGGAGCGCCGAGCGCGGCGACCCGTTCCGAAGCCTCGGCCAGCCGCTCCAGTGGCAGCTCGCCGGCTTCGACCGCGGCCGCGATGACAGCCGCGATCCGGTTCAGCTCGTCCTCTTCGAACGACACGCCACCCAGGCAAAGCGCGTCGGCGCCGGCGATCAGCGCCCGCACCGCCGCCCGGCCGACGCCCTCGGTCTTGCCGAGTTCGCCCGCGACCGCACCCATGTCGAGCGCGTCGGTGATCACCGCGCCGGTGAAGCCGAGTTCGCCGCGCAGGACGTCGGTGAGTGCCTTCGGGTTGAGCGTCGCGGGCAGTTCACCCCACGCGGGCACGACGAGGTGCCCGGTCATCACCGAGCGCACACCGGCCGCGATCGCGGCCTTGAACGGAACGAGCTCGATCTCGTGCAGTTCCGCCTCGGTCCGGGGCAGCACCGGCAGCGCGTGATGTGAATCGTCGGTGGCCGCCCCGTGCCCGGGGAAATGCTTGGCCGACGCGGCGACGCCGTACTTCTGCAGGCCGGTGATGTACGCCGCGACATGCGGCGACGCCTTCACCGGATCCGAACCGAACGCCCGGACCCCGATCGAGGGGTCCTCCGCCGCCAGGGTCAGATCCGCGCACGGGGCGAAGTTGATCGTGACCCCGCAGGCGGCCAGCCGCTCGCCGAGCGCCGCGGCGACCGACGCCGTCAGCTCGACGTCGTCCGCGGCGCCGAGTGCGAGCGGTCCCGGGACGAACGAGCCGGTGGCGACGTCGAGCCGGGTGACGTCACCGCCCTCCTCGTCGATGCCGATGAGCACGTCGGGCCGTTCCGCCCGCAGCTGCGCGCTGAGCGCGGCCACCTGCTCGTCGTCGACCACGTTGCGGCCGAACAGGATCGCGCCGCCGAGGCCGTCGGCCACCTTGCGCCGCAGCCAGTCCGGTGCGGTCGTGCCGTCGAAGCCCGACACGAGAACGGATCCGGCCAACTTTTCCGGTGAAGACAACGCTTATCCCTTCACTGCGCCTGCGGTCAGGTTGGACACGAGCTTGCGCTGGACCAGGATGAAGAACACCAGCGCGGGCACGGCGTAGATCACCGACGCCGCCATGATGCCGCCCCAGTCCACGGAAAACGCCGTCCGGAACGACGAAAGCCACACCGGCAGCGTCTGCTTGCCCTGGTCGCGCATGAACACGAACGCGAACAGGAACTCGTTCCACGCGGTGATGAAGCTGAACACCGACGTGGTCACCAATCCCGGCGCGAGCAGCGGCAGCGTCACCCGGCGGAACGCGCCCGCCCGGCTGCACCCGTCGATCATCGCGGCCTCTTCGAGGTCGTACGGGATGCCGTTGACGAAGCCGTAGAGCATCCAGCACGTGAAGGGCAGCGTCGCCGCGAAGTACACCAGCAGCAGCGAAGGCAGCTGGTTGAGCAACCCGGCGTCCCGCATCAGCAGGTACATCGGGATCAGCAGCGCCTCGAACGGTGCGAGCTGCGCGACCAGCACCAGCATCAGGAAACCCTTACGCCCGCGGAAGCGCATCCGGGACAAGGTGACCGCGGCCAGTACACCCGCGACGAGCGAGCACAGCACCGCGCCGATCGTGACGATCAGGCTGTTGGCGAGATAGGTGGTGAACCCGGGCTTCGTCAGCGCCGTGACGAAGTTTTCGAACGTCACCGAGAGCGGGACGAGGTCGTAGTTCGGTGACAGGACCTCGCCCGGCGTCTTCAGCGACGACGTGACCATCCAGTACGTCGGGAAGACGAACAGGAGGGCCACGATCACCCCGAACGTGCCGAGGCCGATCCGCTGGATCAGGGACTTCTTCATGACAGGTCGGCCTCCTTCGTGCGCACCAGCAGCTGGACGTACCGGGCGGTGAGCAGGATCAGCACGAGCATCATCAGCAGGGCGGCGGTCGCCGCCAGGCCGAAGTGGTTGCCCGCGAGGCCCTTGAGGTACATGTAGACCGGCAGTGTCGTGCTGGCGCCGTCCGGCCCGCCCTGGCGGATCGCCCACACCTGGGCGAACAGCTTGAAGTCCCACAGGACCGACAGGAACGTGACCATGGTCAGGATCGGCCGGATCGCGGGCCAGCTGACCGCCCAGAACGCCTGCCAGGCGTTCGCGCCGTCGATGCCCGCGGCCTCGTACTGCTCCTTCGGGACACCGAGAAGCCCGGCGTACAGGGTGAACGCCACGAACGGCACGGCCTGCCAGACGACCAGCAGACCGATGACGGTCAACGTGCTCGGCCCGGTGGAGAACCAGGAATGCCCGATGAACCCGTCGAAGCCGAGTTTCGCGAGCGTCTTGTTCAGGATCCCGTACTGCTGATCGAAGATCCACTGGAAGACCGTGGTCGTCGCGAGCACCGGGGTCGCCCACGCGAGGATCAGCGCGACCTGCAGGACCACCCGGACGACCGGGTTGAGATGCCGCATCAGCAGCGCCATGAACAGCGCGAGCAGCAGGGTGGTGATCACGACCGCGGCGGTGAACACCAGCGTGCGGACGGTGATCTCCCAGAATTCGGGGTCGGAAAGGATCTCGGAGAAGTTCTCGAACCCGACCCAGACCATCTCTCCGGAGACCAGCTCACGGAGGTCGAGCTTGCGGAAACTGATCCCGATCAGCTGCAGGGTCGGCCAGCCCAGCAGGACCAGGATCGCGACCAGCGCGGGGAGGATCAGCAGATACGGCGCCGTCCGTTCGCCGAGACGGAGGCGCCGATTGGACTTCGGCGGCTTGATGCGCGGCGAAGCCGGCGGGGAGGACCCCGCCGGCGTCGTCACATCTTTGGTCGTGGTCATCCGCCGATGAGCTTGTCGAGCGCTGCGTTGGCGTCGGCGGTCGCCTGGTCGAGCGATTTCGTTCCGGTCAGGTATGCGGTCAGCATGTCCTTGATCGGGTTCTGGCCCGATTCGACGTCACCCCACTTGGGGCTGGTCGGCACGGCGCGGCCGTTCTTGGACGCCTCGGCCATGACCTTGGTGAGCGGGTTCGCGTCGAGCGCGGACACGTCGGTCGAGGTACCGGGGACGTAACCGGCCTTGGCCAGCTCGGTCTGGTACTTCGGGGTGGAGAACAGCTTGATGTAGTCCTTGGCCGCGGCCGCGTTCTTGCTGTTGGCCGGGATGACCAGGTTCGAACCGCCGAGGAAGACCGGGGCCGACTTGCCGGCGGCCTTGCCCGGGATCGGGAACGCGCCCGACTTCTCCTTGATCGACGGGTCGGTCTTGGCCGCGGTGTCGACCTCGCCCGGCACGCCGATCATCATCGCGACCTTGCCCGCGCCGTAGATACCGGCCTGCTGCGGGGTGGCCTCGTCGGCGTCCTTCGGCGCCTTGGTGCCCGAAGCGTCGGTGAGCTGCTTGTAGAACTCGAGCCCGGCCTTGGCCTGCGGGGTGTCCAGGGTGGACTTGAAGGACTTCCCGTTGGCCTGGGCGATGTCGCCGCCCTCGTCCCAGATGTAGGACAGCAGCTCGTACCAGTTCTGGCCGGGGTGGTAGACGGCCTGGAACTCGGGGTCGCTGCCGAACTTGGCCTTGAGCTTGGTGACCGCGTCGAGCCATTCCGCGCGCGTCTTCGGCGTCGCGGTGATACCGGCCTGCTCGAACATGTCCTTGCGGTAGATGACCTCACGGTTGGCCGCGTAGAACGGGACGCCGTAGGTCTTGCCGTCGTACTCGCCCGAAGCCTTGAGGCCCTGGAGCCACTGGGCGCCGTTGAAGTCGGCGACACTCGAGCTCAGGTCGGCGAGCACGTTCTGGTTGGCGAACGCGGGCGTCTGGGTGTTGCCCAGCTCGATCACGTCCGGCGGGTTGTCACTGGCCAGCGAGGTGGTCAGTTTCTGCTGGATGCCGTTCCACTGCTGGATCTCGTACTTGATCTTGACGCCGGGGTGGGCGTCTTCGAATTCCTTGTGGAGCGAGTTCGTCAGAGATTCGGGGGCGGTCCCGGTCATGAGCCAGACCGTGAGCGTGCCGTTCGAGGCCGGAGCGCTCGAATTCGTGCTGTCGCCACTGCCGGAACCGGCGCAGCCCGCCGTCGCGAGGGTGATGGCCGCGGCGCCCGCAGTCATCTTGAGCCAGCGCTTCACTCGTGCCGTCCTTTCGATGCCCGGCCACGATGCCGGGCTCCCACAAAATGGTGTAGACCAATGCGGGCAGCGTGGTACGTACCACTCCGACTGTCAAGCAGGTGGCCGGTTCGTTGTAAACGAGCCGCAATCTTTCACCTTGAGTGAGCGCATGATCACGCTGATGATCGGATTTCGCCGTCCTCGTCAGGTGCTCGCGAGGCGCGCTGACATGCGGTTTTTCGTTGACCGTCCCGGTGATCGGTGCATTCGGCGGGAGGTGGTTGCGACGTTCGGAGGAAGACGGCCGCGCGTTCGCCGAGAGGGGCTAGCGGTCGTCCTCGTCCTCGGCCGGCGGCTCGATGCCGAGGAGCGCGCGGGTCTGATCTTGCAGGAACCACGCCAGCGTCGCGGAGACGATCAGCAGGATCAGCGGGAGGACCGGGCCGCCGTTGGCGAGGATGAACAGCTCCGTGACGCTCGCGCCCAGCATGACGCCCGCCAGCAGCAACGCCGCCGGCCCGCCGAAGCGGGGGACGAGCAGGCCGATCGCGCCGCCGACCTCGAGCACGCCGGTGACGTACCGGAGCCACTGCCCGAGCCCGATTTCGGCGAAGGTCTGTTCGGTGTGGCCGCCCGCGAACAGCAGGTAGCCGCTGTAGAGGAACTCGGCCGCGAGCGCGACGCGCACGACCCACAGCACGATCGAGCCGAGGGGCAGGCCGCGGGTTCCGCTGATTCCTCCGGACATGCCGGGGATCTTTCTCCGGGGCGTGGCGACCCGCAAGGGGCCACCGGCCCTCTCGGTACCGGCGCCCTGGTCGCCTTCACGCGCCATCGTTGTGACTGGTGGGCCTACTGGGGCTGGCATCGAGTGTTCCGCGTCCGTGAAGGACTCCTTGAGGGACCCAGAGTCCCTCAAGGAGTCCTTCACGGACCAACCCAGCACGAACCGCATTCAGAGGACTAATTGCGAGTCACTTTTGGTCACCGAGGAGTATCTGTTCGAGCAGCAGGTCGACGTCGCGGGCGGATTCCGCTTCGCCTATCCGGTGGAACGTTTCGGCGGCGCGCAGCGCGCGGCGGGCGGCTTCCCGGATCCGGCCCGCGGCGCTGAGCACGTGGGCGGCGACGTGGTCGAGCTGCGCGATGAGATGGTCCCTGGCGGGCGCGGTCTCGGTTTTCACGGCGTGGACGGCGTTTTCCGCGACGTCGAGCGCGGTCAGCGCCGCGTCGAGGTCGCCGGACCGCAGCCGGGAAAGCGTCGCCGCGTTACGACAGGTGGCGGCCACGTAGCCGCCGCCGATCGCCACCGCCGCGTCGGCCGCCCGCGCGTAGAAGTCGGCGGCGTTCGCGCCGTAGCCGAGCAGGTCGAGTTGTTCGGCGGCGGCCATGCTCACCGAGATGTAGGAGTGCCCGGTGTCGCCCGAGGACTCAAGGATCTCGGCGAGGACGGCGTATTCGTTGAAGGCGCGGGAAGATTCGCCGAGCGCGCGGTAGGTGTCGGCGTACATCCACCGGCAGCGGTGGTCCCAGTCCGGTGACGCGGCGAGCAGTGAGATGGCGCGGGGCGCGACGTCGAGCACCTCGTCGAAGCGTCCGGCGCCGTGCAGCGCGGTGACGAGGACGTACCAGTGTTCCGCGGTGTCCTTGCCTTTCGACGCGGCGGTACCGAGGGCCGCGTACGCGTCGTCGACGGCTTCGGCGAACCGGCCGGTGCCGATCAGGGACAGCGCACGGAGGTGGCGGAGATGTCCGCGCAACCGTTCCGGGCCGCCGACGGGCAGCGTCGCGAGCAGGTGCTCCACGAAGACGTCAAGTTCGTCGAGTGATCCTGTTCGCTCGTAAGCGATCCGGGCCTGTTCGACGGCTTCGACGGCCTTTTCTCCGACGTTCCCGACGATGAAGGCGTCCGTCGCCGCCCGCGCGAGTTCCAGTGTGGTCACCGGATCCTCGCCGTCGCCGTTCCGCAATGACGCTTCAAGGCACAGAAGGGTGCCGTGGAGCAAGGGATCGCCTGTTTCGCGAGAGCGTTCGGCTCCCCTTCGCAAGGCCTCGTACGCCTCGGCGGTGCGGCCCTGTCCGGAAAGGACGTGCGCCAGCCAGTATTCGCCCCAGCAGGCGGCGTGATCGTCCGGCCCCGCGCGCAACCGCGCCGCGGCCACCGTCGTCAGCGCGACCCCGGTCTCGGCCTGATCGTCGAAGACGAGCCACAGGCCGAGCCAGCATTGGTTGAGCAGGAACCGGTTTTCGTCACCCTGTCGCCGGAATCCGGCGGCCGCGTCGCGCAGCCTTTCCTCGGTGTCGTCGCCCTGGAAGAAGATCGCGCGCAGTTCGGTCAGCCGCGGGACGAGCTCGTCCGGGACGTCCTCGATCGCGGCGAGACAGGCTCGCGCTTCTTCCGGTTCGCACCGGTGGTTGTGGATTTCCGCCCGGACGACGAGTTCCTCCGCGGACAGGCCCGGCGGGGGCAGGATCGGGACCCGGGGAAGCGCGGAAGGCAGGAGCGGGACGAATTCCGCGACCGGTTTCGCGGCCATCTTCGCTTCGGCGTGCGCGGTGAAGTACCCGGTGTGCTCGCGTCCGTCGAGTTCCTCCGCTTCGACGAACGCCGCCGCCCGCATCCGCACGTTCAGCCTGCTCAGGGAAAGGCCGTCGTACGGACCGTTGAGAACGAACCGGATCTCGCCGTATCCGGTTTCCGTCAACCGGCGGGTGAGCAAGGCCGCCGAGGCGAAGAACTCGAGCCTGCCGACGGCGTCCGAATGGTCGCCGACACCGTCCAAAAGCGACAGAAGATCGAGACCGAGGTGCTCGTTGCCGGTGAGGGCGCAGAACTCCAGCCGCAGGGCGTGGTCGCCGTAGCGGAGCGGCGCCCCGGACGAGGCCCTGGTCACCCACCGATAGGTCGACGCGGCTTCGGCGTATTTGCCCGCGGCCGCCAGCGGCACCAGGGTCCGGCAGAGCCGGGTGATCTCGGCTCCGCCGGAGTCGGAGCCGGCGGAGTCGTTCTCACCCGCGCGGCGTGGTTCCACTTCCATGGTTCTGCCCCCAGAACAATGACGTCGACGCCGGATCTTAACTCCCGGCGTCGCGTCATGGTCCTGCTTTCGGGTGGTTCAGGGGACGCGTACGGCGGCGATTTGGGTCGCCTGTCCGATCAACCTGTTCTTTTCGTCCCAAAGCTCCGCGACTTCGTCCATCCGGTCGCCGCCGATCTCACCCGCGCGCATCCGCACCCGCACCGGGCCGGGTGCCGGGAGCCCGCGCAGGTACGCGGTGAACTGGACGGTCGGCGCCCAGCCCGCGATGCCGAGGTCGTAGGAGATCGGCGGCACCGGGTCGAGCGCCACGAGCAGGCTCACCGGATCCCAGTCGGTGCCGTCGGCGAGCCGCAGCCAGGACGAGATGACGCCTTTCCGGGACGGCTGTCCCACCGCGAAGCCCGCCGAGGCCGGGTCGATGCGCTGCTCGACGACGTCCATCAGGCCGATGCGGAACCCGCCACCGCCGTCGGCGGGTACGGGCAGGCAATCCTGCTCCGGTGGCATCTCGACCGGGACCACGCCGGACCACCACGCGTCGCCGCCGGTCAGGACGCCCTGGGTGATCAGGGCCTCGGTGCAGGGCGCGCCGTGCTGGCTCAGCCGTGCGCGCAGCTGGGTGAGGCCGCGGCCCTCGCGCAGCACCTCGACTTCGACGACCGCCGGACCGGGCTCGGGCGCCACCGAGAACGAGCCGCTGATCGCGGTCAGATGCGGATGCGAGGAGACCTCGGCGGCGGCCTTGGCGAGCACGGCGAGCAGGTAGCCGCCGTGCAGCTTCGTCCCGATCGTCCACTGTGGATCGAGTTCGGTGTCGAACACCGGGTCTTCGCCCCGGCGAAGCAGGGCGGTCGCGGTCTGGAAGTGCGCCATACCCAAAGCTGACACCGTCAAGTTGACGGTGTCAAGTCAAAGCTGGCAGCATCACGGCATGGGCGCGAAGCGGACGAAGGCGCGGCCGGGTGAAGGAGAGAAGCTGCGGGGCGAGATCCTGTCCGCCGCCGACGCCCTGCTCGGCGAGGCGGGGACCGACGAGGCGCTCACACTTCGCGCCGTCGCACGCCGGACCGGCGTCTCCACACCGTCGGTCTACGCGCACTTCCCGAGCCGAGATGCCTTGCTCGAAGCGGTCTGTCTCCGGGTTTGGGACGAACTCGGGCACCGGATGCGCGATCACGCCGCCGAGGTCGCCGATCCCCTGCGCGCGCTCAGCCGGTGCGCACGGGTGTACGCCCGGTTCGCCCTGGACCATCCGGTGCAGTACCGGGTGCTCCTGATGCGTCCCTCCGGCGGCTCGTCGCCCGGCGCGGTCGCGTGTTTCCGGTATCTCGCCGACGCGACCGCCGCCTGCGTGCGGGCCGGGATCCTCCGCGGCGAACCGGAAGTCCTGGCGATGGGTCTCTGGTCGGCGATGCACGGCTGCGTGAGCCTGCTGATCGCGCAGCCGGGATTCACTTGGCCGGAAGAGCCCGAGGCGCTGATCGACACCGTCATCCGGATGGCGGGACTCGGCACGGCGCTCGCCTGCCGCGTCCCGCGCGACGCCATTCCGCCGAGTGCCGTAGTGGCGGATGACCTGGACGAACTGGCGGCGGGCTGGGCGACATCGCGGCATCGGACTGGATAGGCTCCTCGCATGTCCGGGACCCCGACGACCGACGATCGCCTCCAGGTGCTCGAAGCCATCACCGATACGACCTTGGGTCACCTCGACCAGGAGAAGGTGATGGCCACGCTCCTCACGCGAGTTCGCGAGGTCCTCGGCGTCGACACGGCCACGGTGCTCCGGCACGACCCGGAGGCGCAGTTGCTGCACGCCGTCGCCGCGTCGGGTATCGAGGAGGAGGTCTATCAGGACGCCCGGGTCCCCGTCGGGGCGGGCTTCGCCGGCCGGGTGGCCGCGGAACGGCGTCCGGTGATCCTCGACCACGTCGACGCGACCACCGTGGTCAACGCGCTCCTGTGGGAACGCGGGCTGCGCGCCCTGCTCGGGGTGCCGATGCTGGCCGAGGACGAGCTGATCGGCGTGCTGCACGTCGGTTCCGTGACGCCGCGCGAATTCGACGAGACCGATATCGAACTGCTGCGGCTGGTGGCCGGGCGGCTCGCGCTGGCGTTGCAGATCGAGAACTCCACCTCCGACCGGGCGGCCGCGGCGGCGCTCCAGCGGAGCCTGCTGCCGGCGCGGCTGCCCGCTGTTCCCGGCTTGAGCTTCGCCGCGCGGTACGTGCCGGGTGCCGAGCCCGGGGTCGGCGGCGACTGGTACGACCTGTTCTCGCTGCCGGGCGACCGCCTCGGCATCGTGATGGGCGACGTCGCCGGGCACGGCCTCAACGCCGCCGTGATCATGGGACGGCTGCGCAGCGCGCTTCGCGCCTACGCGCTCGAATCGGACGATCCGGCCGAGGTTCTGTCCAAACTGGACCGCAAGGTCCAGCATTTCGAGCCGGGTGCGCTGGCCACCGTCGTGTACGGGCTGGTGTCGGCTTCGCGGGACAAGTTCGCGGTCTCGCTGGCCGGGCATCTGCCGCCGGTGCTCGCGGCGCCCGGCGGACCTTCGGCGTTCGTCGATGTCCCGGTCGATCCGCCGATCGGCGTCACCGGGCCGTCGCGCCGGACAGTGGAGCTCGATCTGCCGCCCGGCGGTGTGCTCGCCTTCTACACCGACGGTCTCGTGGAGCGCAGGGATCACCTGATCGACGTCGGCCTGCGGCGGCTCGCCGACGTGGTCACCGCCGAACAGCCCGGCGTGGTCTGCGCGCGGGTGATGGCCGCGCTCGTCGGCACGACGCCCGCGCAGGACGACATCGCCCTCCTCGTCGCCCGGCGCGAACCGAACTGAGTCACCGGACCGGGTGATTGGCGCGGACGTTCACGGCCGCGAGTTCAACGGTCCTGGCGATCCGCCGCTCGCGGGTCTCCGGCTTCTTCGCGGTCAGGATCCACTCCAGGATCAGCCTTTTCGACGACGGCGGGAACTTCTCGAAATGGGTGCGGGCCGCCTCGTCGGCTTCGAGCCGGGCACGCAGGTCTTCGGGGACGCCGTCGCCGTCCGGCACGACCTGCCAGCGGCCCTTCTCCTTGGCCAGGTCGATCATCGCCTGCCCGCGTTCGGTCATCAGCCCGTCGGCGATCAGGCGAGCGGCCCGCTCGCGGTTGACCCGGCTCCACGAACTCCGGGGATCGCGCGGCGTGAACCGCAACCGCGAACTCGTGGCGTCGTGCTTGCGGTGCAGCCCGTCGATCCAGCCGAAGCACAGGGCCTGCTCCATCGCCTCTTCGATCCGGACGCTGGGGACGCCGCTGCCCTTGTGCCGGATGACCAGCCAGACCTCCTTCTCGGTCCCGGCGTTCTCGGCCAGCCACGCGCGCCATTCGGCGGGGCCGGTGGCACTGAAGGTGGTCTCGTCCATGGCCGGGTTCCTTTCGCCGTAACGTCTGTGACCATCATCGGAAGCAAAGTGCTCACCGACTGAGCACTTTTCGAAGGGAGACGGCCTCGGATGGAGATCTGGGTGAACCCGGCGTGCTCCAAATGCCGTTCGGCGGTGTCGATGCTCGACGACGCGGGTGCCGAGTACACGGTCCGGAAGTACCTCGAAGAGCCGCCGACGGCGAAGGAACTGAAGGCCGTCCTCAAGCGGCTCGGGCTCGAACCGTGGGACATCACCCGCACCGCCGAGCCGATCGCGAAGGAACTCGAACTGAAGACCTGGGGACGCACCCCCGCCGACCGCGACCGGTGGATCGACGCACTGGTCGCCCATCCGAAGCTGATCCAGCGGCCGATCATCACCGCCGACGACGGCACGACCGTGGTGGGGCGGACCCCGGAAGCCGTGCGGTCGGTGCTGCCCGGCTGACCGCTTCAGGCCGGCGCTGTGCCGAGGTGGCCGTTTCGCGTGACTGGCTGGACGACACGCGTGATCCGGCGGACGACACGCGTGACTGGACGGACGACACGCGAGTCGTCCGCCTGAACACGCGTGTCGTCCGTCCAGTCACGTGTGTCGTCCGTCCAGTCACGCGAGACGGCCACTCGCGCACTGGTTCTGACCGTCCTTACCGCTCACGAGGGGTGAGCAGCAGGAGCGCCAGGATCACGACGGCCGCGCCCGCGAACACCGGCCGCAGCCCGAAAGCCTCCGCGAGCAGTCCCGCCGCCGCCGCGCCCAGCGGTTTGGTACCCCACGCGACGAGCCGGTGGCCGCTGGTGCCCCGGCCGAGCAGGTGGTCGGGGATGAGCCGCTGTCGCAGCGATACGACGACAACGTTCCACACCACGACTCCGGTCCCACCGAGGAAGAACACCGCGCCGATCACGTAAGGATTCGTGGTCACCGCCGGAATTCCGACGAGCGCGGCGCCGGTGAGCAGACTGAAGGCCAAGGTGCGGGATCGGCCGAGTGTGAGTTCGATCCGCTCCGCCACGAACGACCCCGCGAGACTGCCGACGGCGATGGTGGCCAGCAGGAAGCCGTAGGCCTGTTCCGTCAGGCCCATCGCTGAAGTGGGGCCCACCGCGTAGAGCACGAAGAGCGTGATCATGGCGCTTGTGGCGAAGTTGAAGCCGCCGACCATGATCGCCAGAATGCGGAGAATCCGGTTCTCCCAAAGGAAACGCAGTCCTTCAGCGAGATCTTCGCGCACGGTCGTGTCGCGTGTCCGCTCCGCGCGGAACGAACCCGGGACGAAGAAGAGCGCGAAGACCGCGACAATCCAAATTGCCGAGGGTGTCGCGAAGGCGGCTAAGGCGCCCGCGGCGACAAGGAAACCACCCAGCGGTGGCCCGGCGAACTCGTTGGCGGTGAGTTCGGCGGCGTAGAGGCGGCTGTTGGCCCGCGTCAGCCGGTCGCGGCCGACGATCTGAGGGAGGATCGCCTGCGCGGCCGTGTCGTGGACCGTTTCGGCGAGCCCGAGTCCGAGCGCGACCACGTAGAGCAGCCAAATCGACCTGAAATCCACCGCGATCGCCACGGCGAGCGCGGCGAGCAGGCCCGCGCGGAGCACGTTGGCGGTGAGCATCGCGCGGCGGCGGTCGACGCGGTCGGTGAGTACCCCGGCGTGCAGGGCGAACACCAGCCACGGCAAGGACGACACGAACGCCAGCCCCGCGATGAGTGCCGGCGACCGGGTGAGCTGGACGGCTACCAGGCCGAGCGCGATCTTGACGATCCCGTCGGCCAGATTCGACAAGCTCGACGCACTCCACAGCCGCCAGTAGGCGCTCCCCAGCGAGGTCATCGATCGAGAATCGCACATCGATTGAGAAAACTCCATCGATGTTTCTCTTCTCCATCGGTCGGCTACGCTCCGGTCATGGACGATCAGGTCGCCGCGAGGGTCGCGGACCGGCGGCGCGAGGCGACGGCACGTGAGGCGAAAGCGCTCGGACATCCCCTGCGGCTGCGCATTCTCCGGCTTTGCGGCGAGCGGGAGCTGACCAACAAGGAGCTCGCCGACCGGCTCGGCAAGGACCCCGGCACGGTGCTCTACCACGTGCGGCAGCTCGCCGAGGCCGGCCTGCTGGAGCAGGCACCCGTGCGCACCGGCGCGAGCGGGGCGCTCGAGAAGCCCTACCGCAGCGTCGGCAAGAGCTGGTGGCTCGATGGGCCGTTGAACGACGAGGACGAAGAAACCCGGTTCGGGCCGATCGAGGCATTCCAGGAAGAACTTCGCGAAGCGGGTCCGGGTTCGGTGCGGGTGGTCGAGCGATTCGCGCTGCACCTCTCGCCGGAGGAGGCCACCGAACTCGACAACCGCATCCTCGACATCCTCGACGAGTACATGGCTACCGACGGGCAGCGGCTCGACCGGCCCCTGCTCAACGGGATCTTCCTGCTGCACCGCATGGCAGAGTGAGGCCGAGCGGGTCGTGAGTGGCGATTCGGGTTAGGGCCAAGGGTGTCTTAGGTACCTACGTGGTTGAGGCTGCGGTTGATGTCAGGCCTCGGATTCGGTAATCGCCACGGTCACCCCCAGGCACCAGCAGGCACAGCGGCTGCGCGTGAAGTCCCCCTTCCCTCGGCTCAGCGGAGGAAACTCGGCCTTCACGCCTTCCCCAGGTACGTGCAGGACTCCAGTCGGGCGCTCGCGTGAGTGGTCGCGGTTCGTGGGGATGTCGTGAAGGGCCCCTTGGAGACGGTGAAGGTCTCAATGGGGCCCTTCACGACATGAGAGTTCGACGCCGGGCCGTGGGAAGCGCTGAAGAGCAGGGAATGGGTCCTTCATGTACTTCAAACCCGGCATCACGCAAGAAACGCCGCAGGTCAAGGAGTAGGTACCTAAGAGGAGGCTCGCCAGAACCCGAATCGCCACTCGCGACCCATTGGACCCGTCGCTCACTCGTGCTTTCAGGCCAGCTTGCGGAAGAAATCCCGGATGTCGCCGAGCAGGAGGTCCGGCGCGTCCTGGGTCGCCCAGTGGCTGCCGCGGTCGAATTCCTGCCACGAAACGATGTTCGCGTGGTCGCGCTCGGCGAAGCGCCGCAGCGGCCGGAAGTCGTAGGCGAAACTCGCGAGGCCGGTCGGCGCGGTCGTCGGCTCGCCTGCGTGCTCGGTGTGTTTGTCCTCGTAGTAGAACCGCGCCGCCGACGCCGCGGTGTTGGTGAGCCAGTACAGGGTGGCGTTGGTGAGCACGTGGTCGTCGCTCGTGCCCGCCAGCAGTTGCGCGCTCCAGGCCAGCTGCCCGGTCGGCGAGTCGGCGAGCGCGTGCGCGAGGTTCTGGGGGGCGCTTTCCTGGAGTTTCGCGTAGCCGGACATGTCGTCGTTGAAGGTCTGGAGGAACTGCATGTACTCCAGTTCCTTCTCGGTCATGCCTTCGAACTCCGCCGGGTCGCCGCTGGGGAACGAGAACAGCTGTGTGACGTGCACGCCGATCACGTGCTCGGCGTCGACGCGGCCGACCTCGGGGGCGACGAACGAACCGGCGTCGTTCCCGTGCGTGCCGTAACGCTCGTAGCCGAGACGGCGCATCAGCTCGGCCCAAGCCTGAGCCGTGCGGTACCGGTTCCAGCCCTTCTCCCGCGTCGGGCCGGAGAAGCCGAACCCGGGCAGCGACGGGATCACGACGTGGAACGCGTCGGCCGCGTCGCCACCGTTCGAACGCGGGTCGGTCAGCCGGTCGATCAGGTCGAGGTATTCGAAGACCGAGTTCGGCCAGCCGTGCGTGAGGATCAGCGGCGTCGCGTCCGGCTCCGGCGAGCGGACGTGCAAGAAGTGGATGTTCTGCCCGTCGATCTCGGTGGTGAACTGCGGGTACTCGTTGAGCTTCGCCTCCCACTTGCGCCAGTCATAGCCCTCGCGCCAGTACGAGACCAGACGCCGCACGTAGTCCAGCGGCACGCCGTACTCCCAGCCCGGCGTGACCGGTCCGCGCTGCACCCCGTCGGTCACCTGGTCGGCGGGCAGTTCGTTCGCCCAGCGGACGCGGGCAAGGCGGTCGGCCAGGTCGTCCAGTTCGGCCTGCGGGACGTCGATGCGGAAGGGCTTGATCTCCGTGTTCTCGTTCATAAGACCAAGGTAGAGTCCCATTAGGAACACCTCGTTCCTAATGGAGGAGCAGTCTGCAGAAATGTTGGAAACTTCGGCACGACTACTCCGTTTGCTCTCCCTCTTGCAGACTCCCCGTGACTGGACCGGCACCGAACTGGCGGAACGCCTGGAGGTCAGCGCCAGGACGATCCGCAACGACGTCGAGCGGCTGCGCGCGCTCGGCTATCCGGTGAACGCGACCCGCGGTTCGGTCGGCGGCTACCGGCTCGGCGCGGGTGCCGAGCTGCCGCCGTTGCTGCTGGACGACGAGGAGGCGGTCGCGGTCGCGATCGGCCTGCGCACCGCGGCGGGCGGCACCATCGCGGGCGTGGAGGAGACGTCGTTGCGCGCGCTCGCGAAACTCGAGCAGGTGCTGCCGTCGCGGTTGCGGCGACGCGTGAACGCCTTGCAGGCGTACACGATCCCGGTGCCGAGGGACGAGCCCGGTCCGCGCGTCGCCGCCGAGACCCTCACCGTGCTGACGGCCTGCTGCCGGGATCGCGAGGTGCTGCGGTTCGGCTACCGCGCCCACGACGGTTCGGAAAGTGTCCGGAAGGTCGAGCCCTATCGTCTCGTGAACTGGGGCCGCCGCTGGTACCTGGTGGCGTGGGATCTCGACCGCGGCGACTGGCGCACCTTCCGCGTCGACAGGCTGACGCCGCGCGTCCCGACGGGTCCGCGGTTCACCGCGCGTGAGCTGCCCGAGGACGTCACGGACCGGGTGCGGCGCGGCGTCTCGTCCGCCGCGTGGCGATACCGGGCCGACGTCACCGTGCACGCGTCCGCCGAAGAGGTGACCGCGCGGATCAACCCGGCCGTCGGCACGGTGGAGGCCGTCGACGCGAACACGTGCGTCCTGCACACCGGCGCGGACACCATCGAGACCCTGGCTGTCCACTTAGGACTACTCAACTTCCCTTTCCAGGTCACCGAACCCCCGCAATTAGTCACCTACTTGCGGGAGTTGGCCGACCGGTACCGCGACGCGACCGCAAGTAGGTGACGAATTGCGGGAACTCAGTGGGCGAAAGTGGTCAGGAAGCGGTCCCGGAACGCGTCCATCCGCCAGACCGGCGCGTTCCGGTCCGGGTTCAGGCCGTCCTGCCAGTTCCAGCCGGTGATCTTGTCGAGTACCGCTTTGTCCCGCGTGACCACGGTGATGGGCACGTCGCGATCCGCGCCCGTGCCGGCGACGATCGGATTCGGCTGGTGGTCGCCGAGGAAGACGAGCACGAGGTCGTCGTCGCCGTACGTCTCCACGTACGAGATGAGCGAGTTCAGCGAATAAACGATCGAGTCGCCGTACGCGCCGCGCACCTTGGCCGGGTCGGTGAACACCTCTTCGGGCGTTTTCCCTTGGGAGGGCATGGGATTGTAGATCGACCCGTCGCCGACGGCGGTCCAGTCGACCAGCCGGGGGAGCGGCGTCCACGGCCAGTGACTGGTGACCAGGTCGATCTCCGCCATCAGCGGCGGCCGGTCCGGCCTCGCGCGTTCGGCGCGCTGGAAAGCCGAAAGCGTGAACTGGTCCGGCATCGTGGCGTAGGAGAACGGCGGGCCGCGATAGCCGATGCCGCGTGAGTCGTAGTAGCGGTCGTAGCCGTAGACCTTGCCGTCCGGCCAGTCCTCGGTATGCGCCGGGACGACACCGACCGTCTCCCAGCCCGCGCGTTTGAACGCACCGCCGAGGGTGAATCGGTCCGTCTTCACGAAGTCGTCGTACCGATGCTGGCTGTCGACCCAGACGCCGGATTGGAACGTCGAGTGCGCCAGCCAGCTTCCCGCGCTCGTCGTCGGCGACGTCAGGAAGGCGCTGCGCGAGCCGTATCCGGCGTTCTTCAGCCGTGCGGTCCCGGCGTCGAGAACCGCGTCGACCTTGGGTGCGATGTCGGAGTCCTGGACGGCCACCCGCCCGTAACTCTCGACGAAGGTGAACAGGACGTCCTTGCCGCGCAACGCGTTCAGCAGCCCGGAAGGCGGAGTGTCCCGGAAGGCGTCGACGGCGACTTCCTCGGCGAAGGCCTCCCTGTCGCGGATACCGGCCCGGACCTGGCGGAGGTCTTCGTAGGCGAAGGCGACCGCGCTGCGCGACGCGAGCGGCTGCCCCGGAGCGAGTTGCGCGCCCGAGACCGCGCACACCATCCAAAGCACGCTGAACACGGCCGTCACCCTGGTCGACGTGGTGCGCCGCCCGGCCACCACCCGGCTCAGCCGCCGGACGGCGAGCGCCATCAGCACGATCACGACCACGGCGAGCAGCGTCAGCCCGGCGAACGACGCGATCGCGCCCGCCTGGCCGATCGACGTGCCGAGCAGATCGACGCCGTTGCCGAGCACACCCCAGTCGAACACCGGGTCGAACCGCCGGTTCAGCGCGAGCCCGAAGCCGATGTCGATGGCCTTGACCACGGTCAGGAGCCCGAGGACCGCGCCGGCGGACACCGCGACGATCCGCCTCGCGCCGTCACGCAGCATGAGCACGACCGCCACCCCGAGCAGCGCCTCCACCGGCAGCCGCACGAACGCCTCCGGCGTCAGCCCCTCGAGGTCCTTCGGCACGAGCAAGGCGAACAGCACGAGGACGGCGGACAGCGTCGTCGCCGCGCTGGACGCGATTTCGCGGGCTGTCGTCCGGTCGCCGGGCAGGCCGGCCAGGGCGGGACGGATCAAAGCCGACAAGGGCGTGTCTCCCGAACTGAGGCTTGCTGGTCGGGCGGGGACACGCGCGCTTCTTGTGACACCGACAAGGCGGGTTCCTTCCGGGGTGGACTGCCTTCATCGGGTTACACGGATGGCGGACCCCGGCGGTTCAGCCCGAGCGCCAGGTGCGCAGCGCCCACCACCAGCCGACGGTGTGCCGCACATGCGTGCCGCCGTCGTCTTCCGGCGGGTCGAGCGACGTCCCGGTGATCTCGCCGAGCCGGGAAAGCCGGTACCTGACGGTGTTCGCGTGGACGTGCAGTGCCGCGGCCGTCTGGTCGAGCCGCCGTCCGTGGTCGAGGTAGGCCAGCGCGGTCTGGACGAGTTGCTCGTGGAAGGGGTCGCCTGGCGTCAGCGCGCTCAGCAGGGTGCCTTCGAGCAGCGCGGCGAGCCCCGGCTGGGCGGCGAGCGCGGTCTCCACGGCCAGATCGGCCACCGCGTGCAGACCGCGGGAGCGAGTCGGCAGCGCCATCACGCACAGCGCGTGCATCGCGCGGACCTCGGCGAGCGGGACGGCGGGGGAGACCACCATGAGGACGTCGTCCCCGAGCGCCGACGCGGTGGGCAGCCGCGGCGCCAGCCCGGTCAGCCGTCCCTCGACCAGGCCGAAGACGCCACCCGTCGCGCCGAGCCGTCGCTCGACGACCATGGCCTGGTACGGATCGCCGACGTCGGAGAGCAGGCAGTGGAAGCGGCCGCCCGGGTTCAGCCCGGTGCTCGCGACCTCCTCGGCCGAAGGCGGCGTCGTGTCCCCGCTCAGCAGTCGCCGCAGCAGCCGGGCCCGGCTGTCGTGGACCGTCCGGGAGAGTTCGAGTTCGGCTTCGTGGTAGCCGGCGATCACCTGGCGTTCGAGCGCGCGGGTGTTCCGGTCGAAGTCCACCAGCGCCGCCAGCATGACGTCGTCCGGAACGCCTGCCGCCTTGCCGCGTTCGACGGCGATCTCGACCGCGCGGCTGCGGCCCGCCTGCACCCCGCGCAGCAGCGCGGCGAGCGGCACGCCCTGCGTGGCCCGGTCCGCGCCGAGGACGGCGGCCGCGGCGTAGTCCTGCTCCCCGGCCCCACCCGGCCGGTCGAAGGAGGCGAGGCCGGCGGCGAGCACGATCGCGACGTGCCGCCGGTTCTCGTCGACCGGCAACCGCGCCACTTCCGGCGACTCCGTGCGGGCGGCGCGGACCACTTCGTCGACGACGCCGGCGTCGGCCGCCATCGCGGCCAGCACGTCGTGGAGCGACCGGTGCGCCATCGCCACCGCCTTCCCGCGCGGATTGTGCCCGGTGCACAACGAAGCCGGCGGTCCTTGGCGACCGGCCCCTACCGAGGGTGTCCGGCCGGTTGGTTTCCTGTGAGCTACCGAAAGGTAACAGGCCCTCGCCGAAAGGTGCGCCCGATGCGGAAACGCCGGTTGCTGAACACCGTCCTCGTGACCTGCCTCGCCGTCGCGGCGCTGGGCTCGGTGCCCGTCGCCGGTGCGAGCGCGGCCCTGAGGCAGGTCCTGTTCGTGGGCAACAACTGGGAGGGGACCGCGGACGTCATCCGGCCCTCCGGCGACTACGCGAAGATCGCGCGCGTGAACATGGTGCCGGACAAGGAGGAGCGGCTCACCGAGATCTACCTGAACCCGATCAAGCTCGCGTTCTTCCTCGGTATCCGCAACGGCGTCGGCGAGGGGCACGACCAACTGGTCGACGACCTCTACACGACCCCGGACGGCCGTTCCGTCGTCGCGTCCCGCCCGAGTTTCGCCGACGTCGTGTCGATCGACCTCGCCACCGGCCGGGTCAACTGGCGCTTCCCGGTGTCCGGCTTCCGGTCCGACCACATGGCGGTGTCGCCGGATGGCCGCAGCATCGCGGTCTCGGCCTCGACGTCGAACACCGTCCACGTGCTGGACATCGAGACCGGCAAGCAGCTCGGCTCGTTCAAGACCGGCGACAAACCGCACGAGAACACCTACACCGACGGCGGCCGGTACCTCTGGAACAGCTCGATCGGCGAGGTGAACACCGCGCTCGACGCGCCGTGGCAGGACTTCACCAAGGGCGACCGGAAGCTCACCGTGGTCGACGCGAAGACCTTCCAGCAGGTCAAGGTGATCGACATGCGCCAGCGCCTGGACGCTTTCGGGCGCGGCGATCTGTCCGACGCCGTCCGGCCGGTGGCGTTCACCCCCGACGAGTCGAAGCTGTACTTCCAGGTCTCGTTCTTCAACGGCCTGCTCGAATACGACGTCGCCACCGACCGGATCACGCGGTCGAAGACGCTGCCGAAGAACCCGAACACGAGTGAGGACCGCACGACCTGGGTCAACGACTCGCGGCACCACGGGCTGTCGATGAGCCCGGCGGGAGACAAGCTGTGCGTCGCCGGGACGATGGACGACTACGCGACCATTGTGGACCGTGCGAGCCTGCGCGAGGCACAGCTCGTGACGGCCGCGAAGCCGTACTGGGCGACGGTGAGCGGTGACGGAAAGCATTGCGTCATCTCGGAAAGCGCGTCGGACCAGGTGACCGCGATCGACTTCGCGACCGGTGCGAAGGTCAAGTCCGTCCCGGTCGGCGACCACCCGCAGCGCATCCGGATCGGGCACGTGCCCGAAGGCTGGACGGGGCCCGCCGGCCGGTAGTCTTCGCCGGTGAGCGAAGCGATCTGGGCGGCCCTCGGTGCGACATCCCTCGAAGAGGTGCGGCGGCGGACCGCGGTGATCGACGCGATCGCCGAGATCACGCCGATCGCGGTGGACGGCGCCGAGCGGTTCGCCTGGAACGACGGTGGCGGGCAGTCGGCGGTCTGGTACTTCACGCCGGACAAGCAAGCGCTGCTGCTGACCTTCGACCACGAGTCGGACTTGAACCTGTACGCCGAGGAGGACTACTCGGTGCAGGAGGCGCTCTACGGCGGCGTCCCCGAAAACCTCGTCGCGCTGGTGCGAAACCGCCCCGAGAACTACGAATCCCTGAACCTCGTCGATGCCGAGA
Source organism: Amycolatopsis sp. NPDC052450 (assembly GCF_044547565.1). Classification (NCBI taxonomy): domain Bacteria; kingdom Bacillati; phylum Actinomycetota; class Actinomycetes; order Pseudonocardiales; family Pseudonocardiaceae; genus Amycolatopsis; species Amycolatopsis sp. NPDC052450. The sequence goes on from NZ_JBIUAQ010000009.1 coordinate 133,834, forward strand.
CGGGGGCGGCGATCCACTACGCCGGTGGCGTGTTCTGGTTCGACGGAAAGGGATGGCGACAGGCCGAAGGCTTCCTGGAGCACTGCCGCCGGGAAGGCCTGGACCCGCTGAGCGAGTCGGGGTTCACCTACTGCGCCGGCCCCTACCTGTTCGGCGAGGAATTCACCCCCGAGGCGATCGTCGAGGAGCCGGGCCGCCGACGGCTGGTACGAAGACGACGACGCCGAACGGGAAAAGGCGCTGGCCGACATCCGGGCGATCTTCGCGCGGCTCGGCTGAGACTCCGCTCAGCGCACGATCTTGGCTCCGGTGTGGCACCGTTCGGGGAATGAGTCTGCGACTGGGTCCGTTGCTGCGCCACGTCGACGAGACGTCGGCGACGGTGTGGGTCGAGACCGGCACCGCGAGTGAGGTCGAAGTCCTCGGCACGACCGCGAGGACGTTCGAGATCCGGGGTCACCACTACGCCCTGCTCGTGCTGACCGGGCTCGAACCCGGCACCAGCACCGAGTACGACGTGCGCGTGGACGGCGAAAAGGTGTGGCCTCCGGAGGATTCCGGGTTCCCGCCGAGCCGCATCCGGACCCTGCCCGGGAACGAGTCCCGGGTCCGGCTCGTGTTCGGCTCCTGCCGCAAACCGCACGACGGCGACACCTTCGGCCCGGACGCGCTGGCCGCGTACGCCCGCCGGATGGCCGACGGCGAGGAGTCCGAGTGGCCGCAGGCGTTGCTGATGCTGGGGGATCAGGTCTACGCCGACGAAACCACCGACGAGACGCAGGAATGGCTTTCCCGGCGTCGTGACATCTCGAAGCCGCCCGGCACCGAGGTGACGGACTTCGAGGAGTACACGCACCTCTACCTCGAAGCCTGGGGCGAGCCGGTGATCCGCTGGCTGCTCTCCACCGTGCCCACGTCGATGATCTTCGACGACCACGACGTCCGCGACGACTGGAACACCTCGCACACCTGGCGCGAGCAGATGCGTGCGCAACCGTGGTGGCAGGAGCGCCTGCGCGGGGCGATCATGTCGTACTGGGTCTACCAGCATCTCGGGAACCTCGGCCCCGCCGAACTCGCCGAAGACGCGACCTTCCAGAAGGCCCTCACCTCCGGTGGTGACAACGCCGACCTGCTCGTCGCGTTCGCCGACGAGGCCGACGACGACCGCGACGGCACCAAGGGCGCGCGATGGAGTTACCGCCGCGACTTCGGCAAGGTGCGGCTGCTGGTCATCGACAGCCGGGCGGGCCGGATCCTGGCAGGCGGCGCCCGGTGCATGGTGGACGACGACGAGTTCGACTGGATCGAAAACAACGCCGCCGAAGCCTGCGACCACCTGCTCATCGGCTCTTCGCTGCCGTGGCTGCTGCCGCCGGTCATTTCCCATCTCCAGTCGCTCAACGAACGGGCCTGCACGCGCCCCGGATGGCGAGGAAGGCTCGCGGAGAAGATCCGGCAGGCGGGCGACCTCGAGCACTGGGCGTCGTTCCGCGACTCGTTCGACAGGCTTGCCGCTATGATCGCGCGAGAGGGGCGTGGGGAGGATCCGCCCGCCACCATCGCGGTGCTCTCCGGCGACGTCCATCACGCCTACATCGCCGAGGCGCGCTACCCCGAGCCCGTGACGTCGGCGGTGTACCAGCTGACCTGCTCGCCGGTGCACAACGCGATGCCGCGGCCGCTCCGGCTCGCGTTCGGCGCCACTTGGTCGGCCTCGCTGGCCACGCTCGCCCGCCGGTGGGCGGCGCGGGGCGGTGTCGAACCCCTGCCGGTCGACTGGCGGAAGACGTCGGGACCGCATTTCGGCAACGTGGTCGCCACGGTCGAGACCGCCGGCCGCTCCGCCGTCACGACGATCGAACAGGCCACCGGCGACGGGCTGATCGAGGTGGCCAGGCAGAGGCTGGCTTGACCCGGCCACGCGCTCGGTAATATCGCCGCGTGACAACCTCTGCCGAAACACTCGAGTTCCAGTCGGAGGCACGTCAGCTGCTTCAGCTGATGATCCACTCGATCTACTCGAACAAGGACACGTTCCTGCGGGAACTGGTGTCCAACGCCTCCGACGCACTGGACAAACTCCGCCTCGAAGCGTTCCGCGACAAGGACCTGAAGGCGGATACCGACGATCTCCACATCGAGATCGAGACCGACACCGAAAAGCGCACGCTGACCGTGCGCGACAACGGAATCGGGATGAGCCGGGACGACGTCGTGGCGCTGATCGGCACGATCGCGAAATCCGGCACCGCCGAATTCCTGAAGAAACTGAAGGAAACCAAGGATTCCGCGGCCTCCCAGGACCTGATCGGCCAATTCGGCATCGGGTTCTACGCCAGCTTCATGGTGGCCGACAAGGTCACGCTGCTGACGCGCCACGCGGGATCGGACGAAGGCGTCCGATGGGAGTCCGAGGGCGAAGGCACGTACACCATCGAGACGGTCCCGGACCTGCCGCAGGGCACGTCGGTCGTACTGCACCTCAAGCCCGAGGACGCCGAAGACCAGCTTTTCGACTACACCTCGGCCACGAAGATCAAGCAGATCGTCAAGAAGTACTCGGACTTCATCACCTGGCCGATCCGGATGACCGAGGGCGAAGAAGTCGTCACGGTCAACTCGATGAAGGCGCTGTGGGCCCGCTCCTCCAGCGACGTCACCGAAGACGAGTACAACGAGTTCTACAAGCACGTCGCGCACGACTGGAACGACCCGCTGGAGACGATCCGGCTCCAGGCCGAGGGCACCTTCGAGTACCAGGCACTGCTGTTCCTGCCGGGGCACGCGCCGCTCGACCTGTTCATGCGGGAGCGCAAACGCGGCGTCCAGTTGTACGTGAAGCGCGTCTTCATCATGGACGACTGCGAAGCGCTGATGCCGGAGTACCTGCGCTTCGTGAAGGGCGTCGTCGACGCGCAGGACCTCTCGCTCAACGTGTCGCGCGAGATCCTGCAGCAGGACCGGCAGATCCAGCTGATCCGCCGTCGCCTGGTCAAGAAGGTGCTCTCGACCGTCAAGACCCTGATGGCGGCCGAGAACCCCTACAAGTACGAGACGTTCTGGAAGGAGTTCGGCCGCGCCGTCAAGGAAGGCCTGCTGGACGACCACGAGAACCGCACCGCGATCCTCGACATCTGCTCGTTCGCCTCGACGAACGATCCGGAGAAGCTGACGTCGCTGCGCGAGTACGTCGAGCGGATGAAGGACGGCCAGGAGCACATCTACTACCTGACCGGCGAGTCGCGGCAGAGCATCGAGAACTCCCCGCACCTGGAAGCCTTCCAGGCCAAGGGGTACGAGGTGCTCGTGCTCACCGACCCGATCGACGAGATGTGGGTCGACGCGGTTCCGGGCTTCGAGGAGAAGCAGTTCCAGTCGGTCGCGAAGGGCGAGGTCGAACTCGACTCCGACACCACCGACGAGCAGAAGGAGGAGTTCTCCGGGCTTCTGACCTGGCTCACGAAGACTCTCTCCGAGCAGGTCAAGGAGGTGCGGCTCTCGTCGCGGCTGACGACGTCGCCCGCCTGCATCGTCGGCGACACGAACGACGTCACCCCGACGCTGGAGAAGATGTACCGCGCGATGGGCCAGGAAATGCCGCAGATCAAGCGGATCCTGGAACTCAACCCGGGCCACCCGCTGGTCGCCGGGCTGCGGGACGCCTTCGCCTCGCAGGGGGAGAACGACGGGCTCGGCGAGACCGCGGAGCTGTTGTACGGCATGGCTCTGCTGGCCGAAGGCGGCGAACTGGGCGACCCCGCCCGCTTCACGAAACTCCTCGCCACCCACCTCCAGAAGACCCTGTAGCTCAACCCTGTAGTTCCGTGAAGGACTCCTTGAGGGACCCAGAGTCCCTCAAGGAGTCCTTCACGGACTTTTAGGGCCGGGTCTTCCAGAGCACCAGCACGAAGTACGGCGTCCCGACCATCGCGATGACCAGGCCCGCCGGGATCTGGGCCGGTGCGATGACCGTTCGCCCGAGGGTGTCCGCGACGCTCACCAGCAGCGCGCCGAGCGCCGCGGCCACCGGGATCACCCGGCCGTGCCGTCCGCCGACGAGCGACCGCGCCAGATGCGGCGCGACCAGCCCGACGAACACGACCACGCCGATCGCGGACACGGCGGTGGCCGCCAGGATCCCGGAGGCGGCCAGCACGATCAGCCGCGACCGCTCGATGCGCATCCCGAGCACGCGCGGGGTGTCCTCGTCGAGGGCGTGCAGGTCCAGTTCGCGGTGCTTGATCCACAACAACGGCGTCAGCGCGAGCAGCGCCAGTGCCACGGGTGCGACCTGTTCCAGCGTGCGGCCGTAGGTCGACCCCGAAAGCCAGGTCAGCGCCTTGGCCGAGTTCCACGGGTCGGAGACCACGATCAGCAGCGTGATCAGCGCCATCCCGGCCGACCAGACCGCGATGCCGATGATCACCAGCCGGTCCGAATCGAGCCCCGACCGCCAGGCCAGCCCGTAGACCAGCGCGAACACGACGGCCGCGCCGACGCCGGCGGCTCCGGCGATCGACCAGGCGCCGACCGCGGGGACGATGGTGATCAGCGTGATCGCGCCGAGCCCGGCGCCCGCGGTGATGCCGAGCAGACCGGGTTCGGCGAGCGGGTTGCGGCTGACCGACTGGATCCCGCAGCCCGACACCGCCAGCGCGGCGCCGGCGAGCAGCGCGGCCAGCACCCGCGGCAGCCGTTGGTCCAGCACGAAGGTCAAGGCGGTGCCGGTGTTGCCGGTGACCCAGTTCGCCAGGTCGCCGAGCAGCACCAACCGGTCGCCCAGCATCAGGCCCACCAGCGGGATGACGGCGAGCAGCACCACCAGCACGACGGAGATCACGACGAGCCGCCGGGTCGATCCGGCGACCCCGACCCGTCCTGCCGGAGCGGGACGACGTGAGCCGCTGCCCCGCCCGCGCCGCGCCAGCCACACCATCACGACGGCGCCGACGATCGTGGTCACCACACCGGTCGGCACCCGCACGGCGGCGGCCGACCCCATGATCGCCCGCAGGACGACGTCGGCGCCGAGCACCGTCACCACGCCGACCAGCCCGGACACCGGCAGCAGCGCGCGGTGTTTGGCGATCGGCAACAGCAGCCGCGTGATCACCGGCGCGCTCAGCCCGACGAACCCGACCGGTCCGGCGACGGTCACCGCCGCCGCGGTCAGCGCGACGGTCAGCACGACCGCGCCGACCCTCGTCCGGCGCACCCGCAGTCCGAGCACGGTCGCGTTGTCGTCGCCGAGGGCGAGGACGTCGAGTTTGCGGCCCATCGCGATGAGCGCCACCACGGCGATCACCACGATCGGCGTCATCTGGGCGGTCGCCCGCAGATCGGAAACGGTGAGCGAACCGCTGCCCCAGGCGAACAGCCCGGACGTCTCCTGCTCGAACAGGAGCAGCAGCAGGATGGTCACCGATTGGAGCGCCAGCAACACGGCCGAGCCGACGAGCACCAGCCGCGGACTCGCCGAACCGCCGCCCGCGAGGCCCAGCACGACGACGGCCGCGGCGAGCCCGCCCGCGAACGCCGCCCCGCCGACCGGGACGAGTGGCAGCGAAAGCCCGAACGCGGAAATGGCCACCACGGCGAAATGCGCGCCCGCGTTGACCGCGAGCGTGTCGGGCGAGGCGAGCGGATTCCTTGCCACGGACTGCATTCCCGCGCCCGCGACACCGAGCGCGACCCCGAGCAGCAACGCGGCGAGCAGCCGGGGGACGCGCGAACCCTCCAGTACCGCGAGGGTCTGCGCGTCACCCTGGCCGAAGATCGCCTTCACCACGTCCAGCGGACCGGACGTCGAGGTGCCCTGGGTCAGGTGGACGCCGGCGAGGACGACGATGAGCGCCACCAGCCCCGCCGACACCGCGAAGGTGCGGGCACGCATCAGGTCGTGACTGCCTTCACGATCTGGTCGGCGGTCATGATGATCGACTTCGGCCCCCCGAAGGTCCACGTGCCCGCTTCGAGCTTGTGGATCTTCTTCGACACCACGAACGGCAGGCGCTGGTAGACGGCGTTCTGCGCGAGCCCGGTGGTGAAGACGTCTTCCTCGGACGCGCTGTAGAACAGCACGGTCTTCGGGTCGGTGAGCGCGGTCAGGCCCTCGACGTCGGTCTGGCCGAGACCCCACTGCGGGTCGACCTTGCCGGTCCAGGCGTTCTTCAGGCCGACGGCTTCGGCGGTGTCGGAGACCAGCGAGCCCTTGCCGAACGGGCGGATGCTGACGGTGCTGCCTTCGAGGTAGCCGTCGGCCATCAGGAACGGGGTGCCCGCGGCGCCCTTGGCCTCGACGGCCTTCTTGCCCTCGGCGAGTTTGGCGTCCATTTCGGACAGTTGCTTGTCCGCCTCGGACTCCTTGCCGACCGTCTTCGCGATCAGCTTGAAGTCCTCGCGCAGACGGTCGAAGTTGCGGCTCGCGTCGCTGGACTTGGTGACCACGACCGGCACGTACTTCTCGATCTGCGGCACCAGCGTCGAGTCGCGCTCCTCGGCCATGATGACGACGTCGGGGTTCAGCCCGACGATGGCGTCGACGCTGGGCTCGTTGCGCTTGCCGACGTCCTTGACCTCGGCGGTCAGCGGGGCGGCCTTGTCCCACACGTTGTAGCCCGCGACGTCCGCGGCGCCGACCGGCATGACCCCGAGCGAAGCGACCATTTCGGCTTCGCCCCACTCGAGCGCGACCACCCGCTTGGCGGGGGCCTTGAGGTTGACGGCCTTGCCGCGCGAGTCGGTCACCGTGACCGGTCCGCTCGCGGCGGCGGTGTCGCTCGGCGCGGCAGTGGTGTTCCCGGTGTTCTCGGTGGTGCCGCAGGCGGACAGCAGCAAGGCCGTCGCCGTGACGAGGACGGCAGGGGTTGACAAACGCATGGTTCTTCCTGGATTTCTCAGGCGGGCCTGGGCGAATGCCGCCCGAGTGGCCTGCAGTGGATCGCGCCCGTCACCGGGTCGTTCGCGACGTGGACGGTGACGCCGTAGGCCCGGGAGAGGTGCTCGGAAGTGAGCACCTGCCCGATGTCACCCGTGGCCACGATGGTTCCCTCGCTCAGCAGCACGACCTCGTCGGCGATGATCGCCGCGTGGTCGAGGTCGTGCAGTACCACGCCGACCGCGACGCCTTCTCCTGCCAGATCGCGGACGACGTCGAGGATCTCGACCTGATAGCGCAGGTCGAGATGGTTGGTGGGCTCGTCGAGCAGCAGTACGGAGGTCTGCTGGGCGAGACAGGACGCGAGCCAGACCCGCTGCAGTTCGCCGCCGGACAGTTCGTCGACGCCGCGTTCGGCCATCGGGGTCACGCCGGTCAGTTCCATCGCGCGGCGGATCGCGGCGGCGCCGCCGACGTCGACCCCGCGCCAGCCCGACCGGTACGGATACCGGCCGTAAGAGACGACGTCGCGCACCGAGACCCCGCTCGGCGTGGGCCGGTGCTGGGTCAGCAACGTGACCCGGCGGGCGAACTCCTTGCCGGTCAACGCGTTCCCGCCCCAGACGGCGCGTTCCCCGAGCCGGACACTGCCCTCGCGAGGCTTGTGCAGCCGCGCCAGCGAACGGAGAAGGGTCGACTTGCCGGACCCGTTCGGCCCGACCAGCGCGGTCACGGCGCCGGCCCGCAGCGACAGCGACACGCCGTCCACCACGGCCCGCTCTTGGTGCGCGAGCACCAGGTCATGGCCGGTGAGCAGCACGTCTTCCGTAGACATGAGGGGAGCCTAACCTAAGGTGAGGCCGGTACCCATGTCACGAGAGACACAGAGCGCGGGGTGATTGCGCGGTTACGCGAGCCGAAGGACGCTTCGGCTCTTCGCGCCGGAATTCGCATCTGTGGCTGGCGGATCTTCACGGCACTGCGTAGATCTACGCGAGGAATCTTGAGTAGACCTCCCTGACCTGGGCGGATGCGGTTCACAGTGACCGACTGTTGCCGTATGGTCACCATGACAGCACAAGTCGCCTTGGGGAGGGTGTGACAGATGGCTGGATATGAGGCCGTACTCGAGGAGATCGATCAGGCGAGCAAGGCCGCCGGGCGGTTGGTCGACGATGCCCGCGGGCTCGATACGGCCGGTGTCATTCCGGCGGGTGATGCCGGGCTTGCCGGTACGCGATCGGTGGGCAAGTTGGCCGCCTTGAAGTCGGCGTGGGCCGGGAAAGGCCGGCGTTGGGCCGGGGCATGGGAGGCGTACTCCCGCGACCTGTGCGCGGCCGCGGCGAACTACCGCCGCAACGAGGCGGCAGCCCAACATGACCTGCGCGTGACGGTGTCCCACGGCGGGCCGAAGGCCGGCTGATGGTGTCCTGGGGAGATCTTCGACGCTGGGATCCGGCCGTTCTGTCCGACATGTCGGCGGCGCTCAACGGCGAATATCTGCAGTTGCTCGCCTGTTCCGAGGATTTCGACGGTGCCGCGATGCCGAGCGGCTGGTCAGGTGACGCGGCCACCGCGGCAGTTGACGCTTCGCGGCGCCTCATCGAAGAAGGTAAAGAGTGGGCGGCCGAGATCGCCGCGATTCGTCGAGCAAGTGGCGACGTGGCGGATGCCGCGACCGGCGTGCTGGCCGGTTTCAAGGAAGCCGAGGAGCTGGCACGAGCGCACAATTTCTCGATCGGGGCGGATGGCGCGATCGCCGACCACGGCATGCCGCCTGATATCCCGGAAGACCAGCGCGAAGACGTCGGGCGGGAGCGCAAGATTGTTGCCTCGGAACTCGGTGAACGCGTGAAGCAGACGCTGCTTTCCGCCGAGGACGTCGACAACGACTTCTGCGCGGTGCTCGACCCGGCGATCAACGGGCACACGATCGACGCCAGTGGCGAGGGAACCAGCCTGGCCGCAGCCGGGAATGCCGGCGAAGCCCTTGGTTCCCTTTCCATTCCCGCCCCGCCACCGGTCGATGCCGGCCCTGCGGCCAATGCCGCCTGGTGGGACTCACTGTCGAAACAGCAGCAGGAACGCCTCGTCAAGGACCTTCCGGGGTTGGTCGGCAACCGGGACGGCGTGGCAGCGTGGGCCAGGAGCAAGGCGAACATCGAGCTTCTGGCGGACGAGAAGCGGCAATTGCTCGACGAGCGCACCGAACTCATGCGCCACGCGCCCGCGGATTTGAGCCGGGATGTCCCGAGCGTGCACAAATACCAAGAACAGCTCGGCAAGCTCGATGAGCGGCTGGCCGCTCTCGACAAGATCGACGGCCTCGTTATCGGCCCGGACGGCAAGCCGCTGCCGAACCGTCAGCTGATGTCGCTCGACATGACCGGCGACAAGGTGAAGGCCGCGGTGGCCAACGGCGACGTCGACAACGCCAAGCACGTCGCCGTGTTCACTCCAGGGATGAACTCCGCTGTGGAGAAGAACCTCGACGGCTATGTGAACGACATGCAGACCGTCAGGGAGAGCGCCAACCGGATGGTCGGTGACCTCTCCGGCAAGTCGGTGGCGACGGTGACCTGGCTCGGCTACGAGCCGCCCGGGACTGACAAGCTCGGCGACTACGTCGACGTCATCGGCGGCGGGTCGGCACAGGACGGCGCCGAGAAGCTGGCCCGTTTCGACCAAGGAATCAACATGTCCCGGCCGGATGACCCGCATCTCACGGCTCTCGGCCACTCGTATGGATCGCTGACCACCGGTATCGCGTTGCATCAGGACACGGGCGTCGACGACGCGGTTTTCTTCGGCTCACCTGGTGTCTCCGACCAGCCGTACGGCGACGGCATCGCCGGCCGCTCGATCGAGCAACTGCACATTCCGGAAGGCCACGCCTACACGCTCGAGGCCGATGGCGACCCGGTGGCGGACGTCGGCACCATCACTCACGGACGGTTCGGCGAAGATCCGGGCAGCATGGAGGGGATGAAGCAGCTCTCGACCCAGGATGCGACATCGCTGCTCGACGGTCGGCCGCTTGTCGCGTCTTCAGGCCACAGCGAGTACACGCTGATCACTCCGGATGGCACCGACAGCACCAGCAAGTACAACATGGCGGCCGTCGTCGCCGGTCGTCCCGACCTGACCATCTCCAAGTAGGCCCAGGTGAAATGTATGAAGCGCGCTGTTCGAACCTCCAGCTGGATCGCGGGGATGGCGTTGGTCGTCCTGCTCGCCGGCACGGCGTGCGACGGCAGCCCCGGCTATCTCGACAACGACCACGGCAAGGACGGCATGTCGACCCAGCAGCAGTTCGCCGAACTCCGCAAGCGGCCCGATGCCAAACAGGTACAGGCCACGTACGACCAGACTCTCTCCGAGTTGCGCGCCAAGCTCACGGAAGCCACGGGATTTTCGGCGTGGCAGCAAGGCACCGTGGCCGAGATATCCCCCGGGTGCAACGCCTTCCGGGCGGTCGACGTCCACGACGTGTACACGGCGTACACGACGTGGGGGCTGCCGGAGGTGATCCCCGAGTCGTCATGGGCGAAAGCCACGCAGGTGCTGGCCGAAGCCGCGAACAAGCACGGCTTCACCAAGAAGGGCTTCGAGGTGAGCAAACCGGAATTCCGGGAGTTCCACTTGCTCGATGAGTTCGGCGCTGATTTGACGCTGTCCACCTCGACCGGCACGACGACCGGCACCAGCACCATGCTGACGCTGAAGACGGGGTGTCATCTGACGACCGAGGCCCACAAGCGGGGTTCGCCGCAGTCCGGTGGAGCCTGATGTCGTGGCATGGGGTCATGCCGCTTCCGGTTACGCCGTTCGCGCCAGTTCGCGCCTGCGCTTGGCCAGCCGCTTCCCGACGATCCCGTGCCGCGGCCCGAACAGGTACACCAGCGTGAACCCGGCGCCCTGCACCAGCACGATCATCCCGCCGGACGCGGTGTCGAGGTGGTAGCTCAGGTACAGCCCGGTCACCGCGGCGAGCACCGAGAACGACGGCGCGATCACGAGCATGCGGCCGAACCGGTCGGTCAGCAGGTACGCCGTGGCGCCGGGGATGATCAGCATCGCCACCACGAGGATCACGCCGACCACCTGCAGCGCCACGACCGCGGTCAGCGCGAGCAGCCCGAGCAGTGCGGCGCCGAGCACCCGCGGGTTGAGCCCGATGGCGTGCGCGTGTGTGGGATCGAAGGCGTACAAGGTGAAATCGCGGCGTTTGAGCACCAGCAGGGTGAGCGTGATGGCGCCGAGGACGCCGATCTGGATGAGGTCCGAGGTGTCGACGCCGAGCAGGTTGCCGAAGATGATGTGGTTCAGGTCGGTCTGGCTCGGCGTCACCGAGATCAGCACGAGCCCGAGCGCGAACAACGTGGTGAACACGATGCCGATCGCGGCGTCCTCCTTGACGCGGCTGGTGTCCCGGACGACGCCGATCAGAGCCACGGCGAGGAAGCCGAAGACGACGGCGCCCAGCGCGAAGGGCGCGCCGAGGACGTACGCGAGGACGACGCCGGGCAGCACGGCGTGCGAGACCGCGTCGCCCATCAGCGACCAGCCGATCAGCACCAGCCAGCAGGAGAGCACCGCGCAGACGGCGGACGCGATGACCGTGGAAGCCAGCGCCCGCACCATGAAGTCGTAGCTCAGTGGTTCGAGGAACAGGTCGTAGAGACTCACGCGAGTTCCTCTTCCCGTTGCAGGACATCGAGTCCGAAGGCCAGCGCGAGGTTTTCGGGCCTGAGCACCTCGCCGGGGGAGCCGTGCGCGAGCACCTTGCGCATCAGCAGGATCGCCTCGTCGGCGAGGCCGGGCAGCGCGTGCAGGTCGTGCGTGGAGATCAGGACCGCGGCGCCGTCGGCCGCGAGTTCCTTGAGCAGCCGCGTGATCGTGGCTTCCGACCGCTTGTCCACGCCGGCGAACGGCTCGTCCAGCAGCAGGACGCGGGCGCCTTGGGCGATGCCGCGCGCGACGAACGCGCGTTTGCGCTGCCCGCCGGACAACTGGCCGATCTGCCGTCCGGCGAGTTCGGTCAGTTCGACCCGCTCCAGGGCGTGGTCGACGGCTTCGTGGTCCACACGGCGCGGCCGCCGGGTGAAGCCGAGCCGCCCGTAGCGGCCGGTCATCACGACATCCCGCACCGACAGCGGGAACGACCAGTCGACGTCCTCGCTCTGCGGCACGTACCCGATCACGCCGGTCTTGCGCGCGCGGGCGGGGGTGCCGCCGTCGATCGACACCGTGCCGGTGTCCGGCCGGACCATGCCCATGATGGTCTTGAACAGCGTCGACTTGCCCGAGCCGTTCACCCCGACCAGCCCGCAGACGTGCCCGTGTTCGAGCGTGACGTCGACGCCGTCGAGGGCGAGGACGTCGCCGTAGTGGACCGTGACGCCTTCGACGCGGATCGCGGCCGTCACGGCTTCGCCCCGGTCAGCGCGGCGACGATCGTCTTCGAGTCGTGGCGGATGAGGTCGAGATAGGTCGGCACCGGTCCTTCGGGGCCGGACAGGGAATCGACGTAGAGGACGCCGCCGAACGCGGCACCGGTCGCGGAGACGACCTGCTGCATCGGGGCGTCCGAGACGGTCGACTCGCAGAACACCGCGGGGACCTTGTTCTGCTTGACGAATTCGATGGCGCGGGTGATCTGCTGCGGCGTGGCCTGCTGTTCGGCGTTGACCGCCCAGATGTACCGCTCGGTGAGGCCGGTGTCGCGCGCGAGGTAGGAGAAGGCGCCTTCGCAGGTGACCAGCGCTCGCTCGTTCTGCGGCAGGCCGCTCAGCGCACTCGTCATCTCGTCCCGCACCTCCTTCAGTTTCGCCTTGTAGGCGTCGCCGTTCGCCTTGAACACGGCGGCGTCGCCGGAAGAGAGCTCGCTGAACGCCTTCACCATGTTGTCCACGTAGATACCCACATTCGTCGGAGACATCCACGCGTGCGGGTTCGGCTTTCCCTGATAGGCGTCTTCGCCGATGGCGATGGGCTGGACACCCTCGCTGACCACCTTGTGCGGCGCGTCGCTCTCCTTGACGAACCGGGCGAACCACGCCTCCAGGTTCAGCCCGTTGTCGAGGATCAGGTCGGCCTTCGCGGCCTTCTTGATGTCGTCCGGGGTGGGCTCGTAACCGTGGATCTCGGCGCCGGGTTTGGTGATCGACTCGACCCGGAGCTTGTCGCCCGCGACGTTCGAGGCGATGTCCGCCAGGACCGTGAACGTGGTCAGCACGACGGGCCGCTTGTCGTCCGTGCCGCCGCTCGTCGCGTCGCCCGCACCGCCGCAAGCGGACAGGACGAGTGCCGTCGACGCCGCCAGCGCGCACACGGTCTTGCGCAGATTCGCCATGCCGCGAGTTTAGAGTTCGGTGCGCCGAACTTCCAACTCTCGTGTGCCTTAAATCTCGGTGGTGGTCCGGTCCCGCTCCCGCACGGTCTCCAGCAGGAGCTGCGAGACGTCGCGCACGGTGACGTTCTGGCCACGCTGTTCGCTCTGCCGCTGCACGAGACCGTCGTTCAGCATCACGCGGCAGAAGGGGCAGCCGGTGACGATGGTTTCGGCGTCCGTGCCGAGTGCCTCGTCGACGCGTTCGAGGTTGATGCGTTTGCCGATCTGCTCCTCCATCCACATCCGCGCGCCGCCGGCACCGCAACAGAGCGAGCGGTCGGCGTGCCGGGGCATCTCGCTGAGCGTGGCGCCGGTCGCGCCGACGAGTTCGCGCGGCGGCTCGTAGACCTTGTTGTGGCGGCCGAGGTAACACGGGTCGTGGTAGGTCACCGGGCCGGCGTCGACCGGTTTGACCGGGGTGAGCTTGCCCGCGCGGACGAGCCGGTTCAGCAGCTGCGTGTGGTGCAGGACTTCGTAGTGCCCGTCCAGTTGCGGGTACTCGCGGCCGAGTGTGTTGAGACAGTGCGGGCAGGTGGTGACGATCTTGCGCGTACCCGGTTCGCGGCCCTCGAACACCGCGTTCAGCGTCTCGACCGTCTGCTGCGCGAGCATCTGGAAGAGGAACTCGTTGCCGGAGCGGCGCGCCGGGTCGCCGGTGCAGGACTCGTCGGTGCCGAGGATCGTGTATTTCACCCCGGCGAGATGCAGGAGCTCCGCGGTGGCGCGGACGGTCTTGCGGGCGTTGTCGTCGAAGGCGCCCGCGCAACCGACCCAGTAGACGTACTCGACGTCTTCGGCGAGTTCGCCGTCGAAGATGGGCACCTCGAAGCCGAGGTCCTTCGTCCACGCGAGGCGGTCGGAATTGTTCTGGCCCCAAGGGTTTCCCTTGGTTTCGAGGTTCTTGAACAGCACGCCGAGTTCGCTCGGGAAGGCCGACTCGATCATCACCTGGTAGCGGCGCATGTCCACGACGTGGTCGACATGCTCGATGTCGACCGGGCACTGTTCGACGCAGGCCCCGCACGTGGTGCAGGACCAGAGGACGTCCGGATCGATGACGCCGAAGTCCTCCTTGGTGCCGACCAGTGGACGTTCTTCGGGCGCTTCCTTGCCGTCCAGGATGTACGGCGCCTTCTCGAAGAGGTGGTCGCGCAGATCCATGATCATCAGCTTGGGAGACAACGGTTTCCCGGTGTTCCACGCCGGGCACTGCGACTGGCAGCGGCCGCATTCGGTGCAGGTGGCGAAGTCGAGCATGCCCTTCCAGGTGAAGTCCTCGATCTTGCCGCGGCCGAACGTGTCGTCCTCGCCCGGATCCTCGAAGTCGATCGGCTTGCCCGCGGACTCCATCGGCAGCAGCGGTCCGAGTGCGTCCGGGAGCCGCTTCGCCGTGACGTTGACCGGCGCCAGGAAGATGTGCAGGTGCTTGGAGTAGAGCACGATCGACAGGAACGCGAGCATCACGCCGATGTGCAGCAGCAGCCCGACGGTCTCCAGCGGTTCGGTGACCGCGGGGCCGAGCGGCTCCAGGAGTTCGCCGACGCCGAGGGAAACCCACGCGCCCGACTCGTACGGGAAGACGCCGACCGCCGCCGACGCGCCCCGGAAGAGGAACATCGTCCAGATCACGTTGAAGATCATGAACAGGATCAGCCAGGCGCCGCCGGTGTGCGAGCCGAAGAAGCGCGACGCGCGATCTTTCCGTTCGGGTGCCTGGCGGATCCGGATGACCGCGAAGACCGCGAGCGAGACGACCACCGCGACCGCGATGAAATCCTGGAGGAAGCCCAGAACCGCCCAGTGCCCGATGAGCGGGATGTGGAAGTCGTGGTCGAACAGAGCGCCATACGCCTCGACGTAGACCGAGCCGAGGATAACGAAACCCCAGAACGTGAACAGATGCGCGAGCCCGGGGACGGACCACTTCAGCAGTTTGCGCTGCCCGAAGACCTCGGCCAGATGTGTTTTCGCGCGGACGGCCATGACGTCCGAGCGTTTTTCGTCCGGCTGGCCGGACCGGATCAGTTTGGCGAGCCACAGTGCGCGGCGGGCGGCGAAGGCGAGTCCGACGACGGTGATGAGCAGACCGAGGATGAGACGAACGAGCACGAGTCCTCCGGGGGAGAATCGGCTCAGTGAGAGCCGGTGTAGTACCGGCACGCCTTGCAGGCGTACCGCATTTTGGCCACTCGCCACCGTTTTCGGTAGGCCTCGAGGTGTCCCGGTCGTGGCGGATGCACGCCGAGCCGGTGGTGACGGCGGGTCCGCCGCCCCGTTTCGAAGAGTTCGGTCGCCAGGCCGAGATAGGCGCGCCTGAGCGCGATACCCGGCTCCGCGGCGAGATTGTCCCGGCAGAACCGGTGCAGCAGAGCCAGATCCGGGAGACCGGGGGTGGTCACGCCGGGAAGGTGTTCGACCACGCCGAGGCCGGGATGCCCGGCGGGAACGGAGAATCTCGCGGGAAGTCCACAATGGACGCAGGTGAGCGTGCAACTCAGACATCGGGTGACGTGGCGGATTCGCCGTTCGCGTTGATCCTCATCGATCGTTTCGCGAACGTGCCACCCCATGGAGCCTCCCAAGACCGTGGTGTGTCCTGTGTCACTCTCAATACTGGAGAGTAGGGCGCGCTCCGGCGGTGCGACAGGTCCAACCGGATGGCTTCGGAGCGGCCGGTCGGCGTAACCCCCACCTCGCAATCAGTCACCTACTTGCGGGAGGAGTCGGGCGCAAGTAGGTGACTGATTGCGAGGAGCACTGTGACCCACTCGTAGCCGAAAACGGCCCGCCCGGCGTCACGCGCTGGTTATAGTCCTGACCCGGGGTAATGGGGAGGGAACGACGGCGATGGGCGGGTTCGTCACCGCGGCTCTGGGGTTTCCGGCCGTGCTCTTCAGCTTCCTGCTGATCGTGGTGATCGGCTACTGGCTGCTGGCCCTGCTCGGTGCCTTCGATCTCGACGAGTTCGACGGCGGCGACGGGCTCCTGGCGGGCTTCGGCGGGGTCCCACTGTCCATTTCGCTCTCTTTACTGATCGCATTCACCTGGTTCGCCAGCCTGGCAGGGACGGTTCTACTCGATGACCTTGAGCTTTCGACACCATCGAGGATCGGGTTCGGGACCGGCGTGGTCGCCGTCGCGCTCGTCCTCGGCACACTCGGGACGAGGGTGATCGTGGTGCCACTGCGCCGGGTGTTCGGTCCCGCGAAGGAGCCGAGCAGGAGAGACTTCATCGGCCGGGCCGCGGTCATCCGCACCTCGTCGGTCACTCATGACTTCGGCCAGGCCGAAGTCGCCGCCGCCGACGGGTCCACGGCCATTGTGGACGTTCGGCAGGCAGGCCAAGGCAACCTCACGGCGGGCAGCCGCGTAGTTCTCTATGACTACGACTCGGAAGGCGAGTTCTTCTGGGTCGAGTCCTTGGACATCTGAAGCAGAAAAGGAAAAACCATGGGTGCCATCAGCGTGGGGGCCGGCGTTCTGATCGCCGTGATAGTTGTCATCCTCCTGGTCTTGCTCTTCACGATCACCAGGCTGTTCAAGAAGGTGCCGCAGGGTAAGGCCCTGATCATCTCGAAGGTCCGTCGCGTCGACGTGACGTTCACCGGCGCGATCGTCCTGCCGGTGCTGCACAAGGCCGAGATCATGGACACCTCGGTCAAGGCGATGGAGATCACCCGCACCGGCCGCGAGGGCCTGATCTGCCGGGACAACATCCGCGCCGACATCCGGATCTCGTTCTTCGTGCGGGTCAACAAGACCACCGAGGACGTGATCAAGGTCGCGCAGGCGATCGGCACCGAACGCGCGAGCGACGAGGCGACCCTGCAGGAGCTGTTCAACGCCAAGTTCTCCGAGGCGTTGAAAACCGTCGGCAAGCAGCTCGACTTCGTGGATCTCTACACCAAACGCCACGAGTTCCGCGACCAGATCATCCGCGTCATCGGCACCGACCTCAACGGGTACAGCCTCGAGGACGCGGCCATCGACTATCTCGAGCAGACGCCGATGGCGCAGCTCGATTCGGCGAACATCCTCGACGCGCAGGGTATCCGCAAGATCACCGAGCTGACCGCGATCGAGCACGTGCGCACGAACGAGTTCCGCCGCAGCGAGGAGAAGGAGATCACCCGCCAGAACGTGGACGCCCGCGAGGCGATCCTCGAACTGGAGCGGCGCCAGGCCGACGCGGAGATCAAGCAGAACCGCGAGGTCGAGACCATGCGGGCGCGTGAAGAGGCGGAGATCGCCAAGGTGCAGGCGGAGGAGCGGCTCAAGTCGCAGGCCGCGGGACTGCGCACCGACGAGCAGCTCGGCATCCAGCACCAGAACCAGCAGCGTGAGATCGAGGTCGCGGGCAAGAACCGCGAGCGCGTCATCGCCATCGAGAGCGAGCGTATCGAGAAGGACCGCTTGCTCGAGGTCATCGGCCGCGAGCGCGAGACCGAGCTTTCCCGGATCGCCAAGGACAAGGAAGTCGAGACCGAGAAGCGGTCCATCGCCGAGGTGATCCGTGAGCGGATCGCGGTCGAGAAGACCGTGGCGGAGCAGGAAGAGAACATCAAGAAGCTCCGCGTCGTCGAAGAGGCGGAGCGTCAGCGCTCGGCCATCATCATCCGGGCCGAGGCGGAAGCGCAGGAGAGCCTCGTCAAGGACATCAAGGCCGCGGAGGCCGCCGAGGTGGCCTCGAAGCACAAGGCCCGCGAGGAACTGACGCTGGCCGAAGCTCGCCAGCAGGCCGCCGAACTGGACACCCGCGCGAGGATCCGCCTTGCCGAAGGCATCCAGGCCGAAGAGGCCGCCATCGGTCTGGCCGCGGCGCAGGTCAAGGAACGCGACGCCGACGCGCTGGAGAAGGTCGGCCGGGCCGAGGCGATCGTCGAACGCGAGAAGGCGATCGTGCTCGCCGACGGCATGCGCGACAAGCTCAAGGGCGAGGCCGAAGGTCTCACCGAGAAGGCCGCCGCGATGGCCGCGCTCGACACCGCCAGCCGCCAGCACGAGGAGTACCGCCTTCGCCTGGAGGCCGAGAAGGAGATCCGGCTCGCCGCGCTCAACGTGCAGCGTGAGGTCGCCGAGGCGCAGGCCACGGTCCTCGGCATCGGGCTGGAGAAGGCCGACATCGACATCGTCGGCGGCGAGACGATGTTCTTCGAGAAGGTGATCGGCTCGATCGGGCTCGGCAAGAGCGTGGACGGCTTCGTCGAGCACTCGGACGTCGTCCAGACCCTCGGGAAGTCGTGGCTCGACGGTTCGGGCAGCTTCACCGAAGACCTGACGAAACTGGTCGGCTCGGTGAGCACGGAGGACGTGAAGAACCTGACGCTGTCGGCCTTCCTGGCCAAGCAGTTGCAGGCGGGCGGCCCGGACAGCGACAAGCTGCGTGAGCTGCTGTCGATGGCGCAGCGGCTCGGCCTCGCCGACAGCTCTGTCGCCGCCCTCGCCCCCGCGAAGCAGTGACGACGACCGAACCGGCGGCAGGAACGGAGCAGCTGGACGCGGGCACCTACGAGGTGCTCCGCGCCCGGCTCGCCGCACAGGCCGCCGAACTGGCGAAACGCGCGGACGAGCTCAACAAGGCGCGGCTCGGGGTGTTCGGCAGCGCGCAGCTCGCGCTGATCGGCACGGAGCGGATCCGCACGGCGAACAACTGCGTGCCGCGGGACGTCGTGTCGGTCGGCGGGCGGATGTTGTTCGGCTACAACGTGTTCATCGGGCTCAAGCCCGAGACGACGGTCGACGATGTCTTCTCGCTGCACGGCTTCAGTCATGATGAAGAAGCCTTCCGCTTCGACGACGTGCCCGCCGAAGAGTTGCCGGAGCTGTTGCGCGACGAGCAGTTCGTCCGTGACTTCGCCGAGCTGTACCGGTACTACCGGCAGGCGAAGCTGCTGCAGCTGCGGCGGGTCGAGGGCAAACTGCTCGCGGTGTTCCAGATCGGTCCGCGGACCGAGGACATCCGGGTGCTGCGCTGGGGGATCGCCCCGGACGGCACTTTGTCCTATGTGGATAGCCGGGGCGAACGCGACCACGTCTTCCCGCCGTCGCACGATTTCGAGTGGATCGAGACGAGCCGCGAACAGCACGTTCTCGGGCGGCATCCGCATATCTCGATCGAGGACGAGGTGTTCGTCGAGACCGTCGGCGGCAACCTGACGATCAAGGTCGAGAACAACACCGAAACCGGTGAGGGCGTCTACGCCGAGGCGGTCGACGAGCCGCTGCAGAGCCTCGCCGACGCCGAGGTGTCCTACGCCAGGATCGGCCCGCTGATCCTGCTGCGGGTGCTGCCGTACAAGGAGACCGTCCACCGGTACCTGGTGTTCAACACCCGCACGCGCGACGTCGTGCGCCTCGACGGGATCGGGCAGGCGTGCCAGCGGTTGCCCGAGGACCACGGGATCATCTTCCCCGGCGGCTACTACCTCGACACGGGTGTCAGCAAGACGTTCGACACCACTGTGGACGGTCTCGAATTCGAACGCGTGATCCGTTCGCCCAACGGTGAGGACGTGCTCTACGTCTTCCACGCGCGGGCCGACGGGCGCTCGCTTCTCCTGCCGTACAACGTGATTCGCAAAGAGGTCTCGAACCCGATCCCGTGCCACGGGTACTCGCTGTTCGACGACGGCACGATGGTGTTGTTCCGCGCGCTGTCCGAGGAGCCGAGCCGCGTGCACCCGATGCAGGTGTGGCGGACGCCGTTCCAGTCGGACACGTACGCGGCGTCGCAGCCGGCCGGGACCGGGCCGCTGGAGCGGGTCGGCAACGCCGATCTGGTCCGCGGGATCTCCGACTGTCTTTCGATCGGCCGGATGGTCGGCGAGATGGCACCGTCCGCGGCGGTGTTCGAGGCACTGATCGCCGCGTGCGCACGGGTCTTCGACCACTACCACTGGCTCGGGGAGGCCGAACTCGGCGATCTGCGGTCGCCGTTGTCGGACGTCCGCGTCACCGCGGAACAGGTGCTCGACGAGTTCGAGACGGTCACCGCGCTCACCTCGCAGGCGGCCGAAGCCGTCGAGGAAGCCGCCGCGGAAACCGCCTCGCTCGTGCGGAAGGTGCGGGGAGAGGCGCTGAACGCGGCCGACGCGTGGGTGCGCAGGCTCGCCGAAATGCACCGCGCGCGAGGCCATCTCGTCACCGTGCGCGAACTCCGCTATGTCGACACCGGCCGCGTCGACAAGCTGATCGCCGGCCTCGACACGGAATTCGGCGAGGCCGCGCAGCGCGCCGTCCGGTTCCTGCAGGGCGAGGACGCGTTCACGAGCTACCACGCCGAGGTCGACGGGCTGATCGAGGCCGCGGGCGCGATCTCCACCGTCGCCGAGGCCGTCCCGGTCGCCGAACAGCTGGACGAGCAGTCCGGCGGACTCGAGGTCCTCACCGACGTCGTCGGCGGGCTGGAGATCGCGGACGCCGTGGTGCGGACGAAGATCCTCGAACGTGTCGGCGAAGTCATCGGCGCGGTCAACCGGGCACGGGCCACCCTCGAAGCGCGGCGCAAGGAGCTGCTGGAAACCGAGGGCCGGGCGGAGTTCGCCGCCGAGTTCGCGCTGCTCGCGCAGGCGATCACCGGCGGGCTCGCGGTCGCGGACACGCCGGACCGCTGCGACGAGCAGCTCGGCAGACTGCTGCTGCAGCTGGAAAACCTCGAATCGCGGTTCGGCGAGTTCGACGACTTCCTCGCGTCGCTCGGCGAGAAGCGCACCGACGTCTACGAGGCGTTCTCCTCGCGCAAGCAGGCGCTGCTCGACGAACGAGCGCGTCGCGCGGACAGGCTGGTCGACTCGGCCGAGCGGATCCTCACGAGTGTCACCAGGCGGGTCGGCACGCTCGGTTCGGTCGACGAGATCAACACCTACTTCGCCTCCGATCCGATGGTCGCGAAGCTGCGCAGTGTGGTCGCCGAACTGCGTGACCTCGGCGATCAGGTGCGCGCCGAAGAACTCGAAGGCCGGGTCAAAGCCGCCCGTCAGGAGGCAGGCCGCGCGCTGCGCGACAGGCTCGACCTCTACGGCGAGGACGGGGAGACGATCCGCCTCGGCCGCAACACCTTCGCGGTCAACACGCAGGACATCGACCTCACCCTGGTGCCGCACGACGGCGGAATGAAGTTCGCGATCACCGGGACCGACTACCGCTCGCCCGTGCGCGACGAGTCGTTCGAAGCGACGCGGCCGTACTGGGACCAACTGCTGGTCTCGGAGTCGCCCGAGGTCTATCGCGCCGAGTACCTGGCGACGTCGATTCTGGCCGAGAAGCCCGACCTGCAAGACTCCGACCTGCTGGAGGTCGTTCGGCGCGTCGCCGGTGACCGCTACGACGAGGGCTACGCGCGTGGCGTGCACGACCACGACGCCGCCGCGATCCTGTCGGTATTGCTGCGCCTGCGTTCCGCGGCAGGGCTCCTGCGGTATCCGCCGGCCGCTAGGGCGTCCGCGCAGCTGTTCTGGGCTTTCGGCGCGGAAGAAGCGGCGAAGTCCGCGTGGACGACGCGTGCGGCGTCACTCGCACGGGTGCGGGAGGCTTTCGGGCACACCACGGCGATCGACGCGCTGGCGCGGGAGCTCACCGAGGCCATGACGGCGTTCGCCACGTCGTCCGGGCTCACGCTGGACCTCGAACTCGCCGGTGAGTACCTGTTCGAGGAACTGGCCGACGGGTCCCCGGGGTTCGTCACCAGTGGTGGGGCGCGGACGCTGCTCGACAAGTTCCGGCTCGACCGCCGTAGCTTCGCCGAAGACCTGCGTGCCCTCGAAGACCTCGCCGACCGCTACCAGCTCGCCGAAGCCTGGCTCCGGTCCTTTGTGGACTCGGTCGGCCTTTCTCCGGATGAACTCGCAGAGGCCGTCGCGATCGAGCTGGCGGACTTGCCCCGCTACGATTCCTCGGCGGAGCTTTCGGCCACTGTGGACGGTCTACTCGGCTCGCATCCCCGGATCGTCAACCGTTCCCTGACCCTGCGGCTCGACGAGACGCTCGCCAGGACGCTGCGGTTCCGGCGTGACCGGGTGCCGGGTTTCCGGGCGTACCAACGGCTGCGCAACGATCTGGTGGCGGCCGAACGCGACAGGCTGCGGCTGACGGAATACAAACCGAAGGTCATGAGTGCCTTCGTGCGCAACAGGTTGCTCGACGAGGTCTATTTGCCGTTGATCGGCGACAACCTCGCCAAGCAACTCGGCGCGACCGGCGACGCGCGGCGTACCGACCAGTCCGGTCTGCTGCTGCTCATCTCGCCGCCCGGCTACGGCAAGACGACCCTCATGGAGTACGTCGCGAGCCGCCTCGGGCTGGTGTTCGTCAAGGTGAACGGGCCGGCCCTCGGGCACGACGTCACGTCGGTGGATCCCGCGGACGCGCCCAACGCGACCGCGCGGCAAGAGGTCGAGAAGATCTCGTTCGCGCTGGAGCAGGGCAACAACGTGCTGTTGTACCTGGACGACATCCAGCACACCTCGCCGGAACTGCTGCAGAAGTTCATCTCGCTGTGCGACGCGCAACGGCGGATGGAAGGCGTGTGGGAGGGCCGGACGCGGACCTATGACCTGCGGGGCAAGCGGTTCGCGGTCTGCATGGCCGGCAACCCGTACACCGAGCAGGGCAAACGGTTCCGGATCCCGGACATGCTCGCCAACCGTGCCGACGTGTGGAACCTCGGCGATGTGTTGTCGGGCAAGGAAGAACTGTTCGCGCTGAGCTACATCGAAAACTCGCTCACCGCGAACACCGTCCTCGCCCCGCTGGTCTCCCGCGAACGGTCCGATGTGGACGTTCTGGTTCGGTTGGCGCGCGGCGACGGCTCGGTCCGGGCGGACCAGCTGAAGCACGCGTACTCGGCGACCGAACTGGAGCAGATCCTCGCCGTACTGCGGAAACTGACCAAGGTGCAGCGGATCATCCTGAAGAACAACCAGGCCTACATCGCTTCGGCGGCGCAGGCGGACGCGTCCCGGGTCGAACCGCCCTTCCAGCTACAGGGCTCGTACCGGAACATGAACAAACTCGCCGGCCGGATCGTGCCCGCGATGAACGACGCCGAACTCGAAGCGCTGATCGACGACCACTACGCCGGCGAAGCCCAAACGCTGACCTCCGGCGCCGAGGCCAACCTGCTCAAACTGGCCGAACTCCGCGGCCGCCTGAGTCCCTCGGAAGCGAAGCGATGGGCGGACGTGAAGGCGGCGTACCTGCGCGCGCAGGCCCTCGGCGGGGACGACGAGGACCCGATGAGCCGCGCGGTCGGCGCGATGGGCCTCCTGGCGGACCGGGTCGGCGCGGTGGAGGCGGCCATCGAGCGCGCTTCGGAACGGATGGTCGTCCGGGATGTGATGTGAGGGCGGTCTTGGTTTTGCTTTGGGTTGGGTCGGGTTGGCCGCTGTTGCCGGGGTTCGGTGACGGCGGCCGCCTGGTTCAGTGGTCGCTCGCTTGAGGTTTCATTGCCGGGATTCGGTGACGTCTCGTAGTGGCTTCATGGTTCGGGTCGGGTGCTTGTGTGCGGCGTGGTGGGGTGTTCGGTGTCTTGGTCGGTTGGTGTCGGGTTGTCGGGGAGAGCGGCTGACGCTCCCTAAAGCTTCATTGCCGGAATTCGGCAACGCTTCACAGCGGCTTCATGGTTCAGGCCGAGTGCTTGTGTGCGGCATGATGGGCGAGTTCGGTGTCTTGGTCGGCTGGCGCCGGGTTGTCGGGGAGAGCGGCTGACGCTCCCTAAAGCTTCATTGCCGGAATTCGGCGACGCCTCGCAGTGGCTTCATGGTTCAGGCCGAGTGCTTGTGTGCGGCGTGATGGGGGTGTTCGGTGTCTTGGTCGGTTGGCGCCGGGTTGTCGAGAAGAACGGCTGACGCTCCCTAAAGCCTCATTACCGAAAATCGGCAACGCTTCACAGCGGCTTCATGATCCGGAATTGTCGGTGGCCGGTCGTATGGTCGTCGAGTGGACACACACAGATCCGCGCCTGTGGCGCTACTCCAGAAAATCACCGACCCGAGCGATTTGGAGTCGGTCAACGCTTCGATAGGTTTGTTGGACGACAAGGATTCCGTCGCTGTCGCGCAAGCGGCGTCGGAGGGAATCGCCCGGCTCGAGGCGGTCCGGTTCCGGGCACTGGCCCAGCTGAACCGGCATCGCGAGGGCGCGCCCGGTGTCACGCAGGAAGTCGCCTTCGCCTTGTCCCTTGTGGACAATCACGCCGGTGCGATGGTCGCTGCCGCCGAAGCGTTGACCACCCGGCTGCCACGCACCTTGACCCTGATGGACCAAGGAAAAGTGAGTGGCTTCGGAGCGATGAAGGTCGCCGCGGCGACGGCGTGGCTGTCGGACGAAAATGCGCGGGCCGCCGATGCCCTGCTCGAGGACCGGTTGGCGGGGAGGAATTCCGGCCAGATCAGGAAGGCGGCGAATCATGCGGCGATCACGGTCGACCGCGAAGGCGCCGACAAACGTGCCGAGCACTATCGCGAAGGTCGCCGTCTCAGCGTGCGGCAGGGTGAGACGGGGGTGGCGTCGATCGAGGTCGAGGATGGACCCGCCGAGAAGGTCAACGCCGCCTACCTTCGAATCGACAGAGAAGCCAAGAAGCTCAAGACCGGCGACGAAACCCGCACCCTGGACCAGTTGCGCGCGGACGTCGCGCTCGATCTCCTGCTCGGCGGTCAGGGTGGCACGAGCGAACGTGCGGAAGTGTTCCTGTACATGGACTTGTTCACCTACCTGGGCCTCAACGACGACCCGGCGGAAATGGCCGGACACGGTCACCTCCCGGCGGCGCTGGCACGGCACATCGCGACCGGCCCGAATACCGTGCTGCGCAGGATCATCACCGATCCGCTGTCCGGACAGGTGCTGGACCTCGGCCGGGACCGGTACCGTCCGACAGCGGGCGTCGGCGAGTTCGTCCGGGTGCGGGACCGTGAGTGCCGAAGACCCGGCTGCGGCCGTCCCGCGCAGACCTGCGATCTCGACCATTCGGTGCCGTGGCAGTTCGGCGGCGCCACCAATGCCGACGACTTGATCGACCTCTGCCGCCGGGATCACCGGCTCAAAGACGAACCCGGCTGGATCTACCGCCTCGCGTCCGACGGCACCCTGACCGTCACCACCCCGACCGGCCAGAGCTACGACAGCACCCCACCGCCACTCCACCCGCCCCGCACGCAAACCGCTTCGACCGAGGAAGCGCCACCGTTCTGAGCCACGTCGCCGAAAAGTGGCGACGCCGCATCGACCCGGTGAGACCGCACCGTCAGTGAGTCTGCACGCCTCCGGCGGCCTCACTTTGCCGAGGAACGGCGACGGTCATCGCAGCGATCCGGTGACGCCGCAACGGTCGATGCCCGCGCACCCGCAATCGACGACCGCCACACCCGGCCGCAGGACCGCTGTCATCGGTGGCCGCGCATGTCGCCGACTGGGTCCTTTGCCGGAAAGCGGCGACGCGGAGATCCGGCAGTACAGGAACGGTCGGTGACCACAACCCCGCGGCAGCCGCCTTTGCCAGAAAACGGCGACGGCCGCCACACCCGGCCGCGGTACCGCTGTCATCGGTGGCCGCGCATGTCGCCGACTGGGTCCTTTGCCGGAAAGCGGCGACGCGGAGATCCGGCAGTACAGGAACGGTCGGTGACCG
>NZ_JBIUAQ010000009.1:159833-194295 GCF_044547565.1 Amycolatopsis sp. NPDC052450
CGGTACCGCTGTCATCGGTGGCCGCGCATGTCGCCGACTGGGTCCTTTGCCGGAAAGCGGCGACGCGGAGATCCGGCAGTACAGGAACGGTCGGTGGCCGCGCTCCTGGCGGTAGCCGCCTTTGCCAGAAAACGGCGACGACCGCCTCGCGCAGAACCCGGCAGTAATGCAACGGCCGGTAGCGGCAGCCGCGTTGCCGAGAAACGGCAACGACCCGCACATTCCGCCATCGACCATCATCGCCGGAAAGCGGCCATGGTCACCACGCCGACCCGGCGATACCGCCACCACAGTGACCGCACAACAACCACCAACCATCATTCGCCGAAAACCGGCGACACCCAGCCCAGCAAGCCACCCGAACTCAAGACCCCAAAGCCGCCAACTGCGCCTCCGTCAACCGTTCCACCGCCGCAACCGCTCGATACTCCCCGCCGGCACGAACCACCCGCACGGGGCCGGCGATGTGCGGTTGTTCTTCGGCCACCCACAAGGCGGCCAAGACCCGTTCCTCGTCCCACTCCAAGGCAGCCGAAAGTGCCGCGGCGGAAAGGGCGTGTCCGGCGTGGAGGAGGGCGGCGAGGGCGGTCAGGGCGTCGGCGGCGTACAGGGCGACGCGGTCGTCCAGCATGACGTCGTTGATGCGTGCGTGGAAGCGGGAGAGGTCGTCCATGCGGGTACCCGCGGGTGTCGCGATGCCGAGGACGTCGGCGCCGCGGCGGGCGATCTTGACCCATTCCTGGTTCGCGCGGACGCTTTCTGCCCATACTCGCTGGGGCATCTCCTCGTCGATGACGTACTGCTCGCGGCGTCCGTCCCGTACGCGCCGGAGCATCGCTTGCGTTTCGAGGTAGGCGACGGCGTTCGAGATCGACGCAGGACTGACCT
Source organism: Amycolatopsis sp. NPDC052450 (assembly GCF_044547565.1). NCBI lineage: Bacteria > Bacillati > Actinomycetota > Actinomycetes > Pseudonocardiales > Pseudonocardiaceae > Amycolatopsis > Amycolatopsis sp. NPDC052450. The sequence goes on from NZ_JBIUAQ010000009.1 coordinate 160,722, forward strand.
GGAGTCGTCGGGCGAGTTCGGCCGCGGTGAGGACGCCGTCGTCGCTGACGGACAGGCAGGCGAGCACCCGTGCCGTCATGCGGGGGAGACCGGTGGACACCATGATGTCGGCGAACTCGGTTTCGAAGGCGCGTACGGCTTCCGGGTTCCGGCCGTAGCCGTGCGAGACGGCGGCGACGTCGCGGGCGGGCGGCTTGCGGCGGCGCCGCGCGCGTTCGCCGGTCGCGCGGTTCGCTTCTTCGGCGCGGTAGCCGGAATGGCCGCTGTTGCGCGCGACCTCACGGCTGATCGTCGACGTCGGGCGCCCTAGCCGCCGGGCGATCTCGGCGTAACCGAGGCCGTCCTTGAGCCAGGTCGCGATCAGACGGCGATCCTCCTGCGTCAGCCTGCCGCCCGGCATGGGCACCTCCTGTGCGTTCACTCTCAGGTCATTGCAACGAGTCGTTGCATTCACCGGCAAGGACGTTGCAACGATTTCCGAAATCTACCAGCAGTAAAGCCTAAATGACCAGGTTGAAGCTTTGAGCGATCTGTAAATGCAACGTAGCCTTTGGGCAGCGGTAAAAACTGGGAGGAACAGCAATGACCACGTCGGTACCCCATCTCACGGAACTGCCCCTCGAACGCCCGAAAGGCTGCCCGTTCGACCCGCCCGCCGAACTCGGGCCGCTGCGCGACGAGCATCCGCTCGTCCGGCTGACGTTCCCCGACGGGCACGAAGGCTGGCTCGCGACGGGCCACGCGATCGTCCGCGCGATTGTCGCGGACCCGCGGTTCAGTGCCCGGCAGGAGCTGATGCACTCGCCGCTGCCGGGTGCGGCCGCGATGGCGGAGATGCCGCCCGCGCAGCCGGGGATGTTCATCAAGATGGACGGTGAAGAGCACGCGCGATACCGCAAGCTGCTCACCGGCAAGTTCACCGTCCGCCGGATGCGGCAGCTCACCGAACGGGTCGAGCAGGTGACCGCCGAACACCTGGACGCCATGGAACGGCAAGGAACGACGGCCGATCTGGTGCCCGCCTTCGCGCAGCCCATTCCGGCGCTGATGATCTGCGAGCTGCTCGGTGTCCCCTACGCCGACCACGAGTTCTTCCGTCGCAACGTCGCGCCGTTGAACCGGCCGGACGCGTCGATGGAGGAACAGGAAGCCGCCATCAACGCGCTGGGTGGCTACCTCTACGAACTCATCGTGGCCAAACGCGCCGAGCCGACCGACGACATCCTCGGCGAACTGGTCACCACGGACCTCACCGACGAAGAACTCACCAGCATCGCGTTCCTCTTGCTGGGGGCCGGTCTGGACACCACGGCGAACATGCTGGCACTGGGGACTTTCGCGTTGCTGCGGCATCCGGACCAGCTCGCCGTCCTGCGCGAGGACCCGGAGCGCATCGACGGCGCGATCGAGGAACTCCTGCGCTACCTGACGATCGCGCACACGGGCGTCCGCACCGCGCTCGAAGACGTCGAGATCGGCGGCCAGGTCGTGAAGGCGGGGCAGGTGGTCGCGATTTCGGCGACGGCGGCCAACCGCGACCCGCTGAAGTTCCCGGACCCGGACCGGCTCGATGTCCGCCGCAACGCCGCCGGGCACGCCGCTTTCGGGCACGGGGTGCACCAGTGTCTCGGCCAGCAGCTCGCGCGAGTGCAGATGAAGGTCGCCTTCACCGGGCTGCTCGGCAGGTTCCCGGCGCTGCGCTTGGCCGTTCCGGCCGACGAGATCCCGCTGCGGACGGACTCCGACATCTACGGAGTGTACGCGCTCCCGGTGGCCTGGGGTTGATCGCGATGAGGGTCGAAGTGGACCGGGAACGGTGTGTGGGCGCGGGAATGTGTGTGCTGACCGCGCCGGAGGTGTTCGGACAGGACGAGGAAGACGGCCGGGTCCGGTTGCTGGACCCGGAACCGGCCGGGATCGGCGCCGCCGCGCAGTCGTGCCCGGCGGCGGCGATCACGGCGGACGACTGAGAAACCCGGCCAGGGGGTGCCGGGCGGGCACCCCCTGGCCCGGGGATCAGCCGATCTCCGCGAGGACCTTGCCCGCGTCGGCGCTCTGCACGGCGGTGCCGGCGTAGAGCTGCTGGACCCTGGCCTTCTCCTGCGCGTTGGGGTTCACGCTGGTGCAGCTGACGCCACCGGTCGAGCCGGACATCAGCGACGAGCACGGGCCGGGCTTCACGTCGGGCAGGCCGAGGCTGTGCCCGAGTTCGTGGGAAGCGATCCGGGGCGTGTGGTAGCCCTGCTGGACGGCCTGCCTGCCCATCCACACGGTGACCGTGCCGCCGGGGCGGACCGGGCCGAGCGTGGCGCGCGGCCAGCCGTTGTCGGCGATCACCCGGATGTTGACCCGCTGCCCCGGCGTCGCCTTCACGATGCGGACGTTGGTGACGTTGGTGTTCCAGACGTTGACGCCTGCCGCCACCGCGTCCTTGAACTCCGCGGCCTGGCTGTCGTCGTAGGTCAGGGTGGTCGCCATGATCTCGGCGGCACCGGCGGAGGGTGCCGAGAGCACCGAGATGGAGAGCGCGGCGCCGGTGAGCACCGCGGCGAAGGTACGTCGAAGCACGTTGAACTCCTCGCGTTTAAGGCGTGCTGGAATTTCGGAGCAATATCGACCCTGACGCTTTCGAGCCGCTCGGGGTACCCGCCGATAGTCGCCTGTCGTTAACCATGATCTTGACGCGACCGGAAGACTGTGCGGTTATGACCACGGCACGTTTCACCGGACACGAAGAACCGATCCTCGCCGTCGCGGTGAAGGGAAATCGGCTGGTCACTGGGGGTGCGGACCGGACGGTGCGGGTCTGGGACCTGGAGACCGGCGCGCTCCGGTTCACCTTCGGCGGGCACGATCGGCCGGTGCTCGCGGTGGGCATCTCGGGTCAGCACGTGGTCGGTTGCGATGGGGTGACGGTGCGGCGCTGGCGGATCGCCGGTGGCGAGGCGCAGCCCCCGGAGGTCCAGACCACCAAGCGGACCGTCGCCGTCGCGCTGGCGAACGGATTCGCCGTGTCCGGCGCGGGAAGCACCGTCGAGGTCCGGCAGCTGGACGGGGTGATGGTGCGCGTGTTCCGCACCGGCGGCCCGGAGATCGAATCGGTCGCGGTGACCCCGGACGGCCTGGTCGTCGTCGCCGGGGACGACACCGGCGGCGTACGGCTGTGGGACAAGGAAGTCGTTTCCCACTACCGGTTCGGCGGCGCGGGCGCGGTACACGTGGTCGCGATCTCGGCCGACGGCGGGCACGTGCTCTCCGGCGAGGGCGAGACGGTCCGGTTGTGGGGGCGCAAGGGCGATCCGGCCCTCGTCTTCCCAGGGCACGGCGGAGCGGTGCGGGCGCTGGCCTTCAGCCCGGACGGCAAACTGGTGCTCTCCGGTGGTTCCGACGGCGAGGTCCGCGTCCGCGAGATCGACGACCCGGCGGGCTACACCCTCCTCAAGGGACATCGGGGGAACGTCCGCGCGATCGCCTGCACCGCGGGCGCCGAGAAGATCGTCACGGTCGGGGACGACCGCACCATCCGGGTGTGGGACCGCTTCGGCAACCAGATCGACGGCACCGGTTTCGTCGAACCCAAACCGGGCAGGGCCCGGCCGCGGATCACCCCCGACGTCGAAAGCCCGGTCGATCTGATCGGCTTCCACGACGACGTGCGCACCCTCGCCGCGGTCATCGCCGACCGGGAGACCAGCCCGCCGTTGTGCGTCGCGCTGCTGGGCCCGTGGGGTTCCGGCAAATCGAGTTTCGTGCGGCAGGTGAGCGATCGGGTGGCCGAACTGGCTCGCCGGTCCCGCGGCGACGCCGCCAACAGCGTGTTCGCCGGCGAGATCCGGCAGATCCGGTTCAACGCCTGGCAGTACCACGACGACCATCTGTGGGTCGGCCTGGTGGACCACCTGTTCCGCAATCTGGGCGCGCCCGAAACGCATGCGGACGCCGGCGAGGTCCGTGCCGAACGTGAGGAACTGCGCACCCGGCTGGCCGGCCTGCGCGCGGTCAAGGCGGATTCCCCGCGCACCTGGCGCTGGCGTCTCCTGGTGTCCGGAGTGGACCGGGCGGAACGCCGGCGGCGGAGGCTCGCCGTCGCGGGCTACGCGCTCGCCGGGGTGCTCGGCATCGCCGCGGCGATCACCGGCTGGGCGTTGTGGCACAACACGATCCTCGCCGTGGCGGGCGCCGTCGTCGCGCTCGGCGCCGTGCTGACCCCGGCGCTCACCACCGCCAGGGCGGCCCTCGCGCCGGTCAAGTCCACTTTGGACAAACTGCGGTTCGACGTCGACAAACGCGCGGAACGGTTCGAGACCGAAATCCGGGAGACCGAGGAACGGCTCCGGCGGCTGGACGCGGCCACCCGGCTCGGCGAGCTGATCGAGGAGGCGAAGGACGGCAGATACGGCGACTACCAAGGGGTTTTCGCGCGCGTCCGGGAGGACCTCGTGAAGCTGAGCGCCGATCTGGAGGAGGCGCGCCGGGAATGGCAACTGGCCGGCGGCACGGGCAAGCCGCCGCTGGAACGGATCGTGCTCTACATCGACGACCTCGACCGCTGCCCGCCGTCGAAGGTGATCGAAGTGCTCGCCGCGGTGCACCTGCTGCTGGCCCTGCCCGCGTTCGTCGTGGTGGTGGCCGTCGACCCGAGGTGGTTGCGGCGCTGCCTCGACCAGCACCACGAAGAGCTCTTCGGCACCGGGGAGGCACGGCGGGCGGAGTACCTCGACAAGATCTTCCAGATCGTGTTCGCCCTGCGTCCCATGGGAGCCGCGGCGGACGAACTGATCGACACCCTCATGCCCATCGAAGCGCCGGAACCGGCGACGCCCGATCACGAAGAATGGCCGGAAGACGAGAACAAGACCGAACGCGGTGAGACGGCGGAGGTCCTCGTCGAGGACACGGCCGCGCCGACGTTCTACAACATGCGGCCGGATCGGCTGCGGCTCACCGAAGTCGAACGCGATTTCGTCCACTCGCTGCGGAAAAGGCTGAACACGCCGCGCGAGATCCGAAAACTGGTCAATCTCTACCGGCTGGTCCGCATCGGCATTCCCGACGCGGAACTGGCGCGGTTCGTCGGCGGTCCCTATCGGGCGGTGCTCGTCCTGCTGACCCTGCTGGTCGCCGATCCGGACGCCGCGCGCTCGACCTTCGCCGCCCTTTCCGCCGGGGAATCGTTGTCCGGCGCCTTTCCACCTGAATGGCGGCTAGACGCCGAATCCTTCGATGATCTACAGGTCTATCGGAATTGGGTGGGCACCCTCGCCCGCTTCAGTTTCGAAACCTACGATCTCGTGACCGAGGAGACGGAACCGGGAACCACGTTGTAGCTACACTTGCCCGCTACAACGGCTAGGGGGCGCTCATGCGGAGATCAGGCTGGGTTTCGCTCGTCTTCGGCGCGCTCGTCGGGACGCTCGTGATCATCCTGCTCGCGACCACGGTCACCGCGCCGTCGAACGCGGCGAGGACCGACTGCGTCCCGCTGGTCACCAGTTCCTCCACGGAGAAGGGCGACCTGATCGCCGAACTGGCCGAGCGGTACAACAACACCGGCCGGACGTTCGACGGCAGGCGCTGCGCGAAGGTCGAGGCGTTCAAGAAGACCTCGGGGGCCACGCTCGACCTCATCGCCGAGGGCTGGAACGACATCGACGAGCGGCAACCCGAACCGCAGGTCTGGATGCCGAGTTCCTCGCTGTGGCTCGATCTGCTGCGCCAGCGCGGCAAAGGGGACCTGATCGCGAACGGTCCGAAGACCTCGCTCGCGACGAGCCCGATGGTGATCGCGATGCCGGAACCGATGGCCAAGGAGCTGGGCTGGCCGTCGAAGGGCATCGGCTGGAAGGACGTACTCGAAGTGAACCGCAACGGCGGCTGGGCCTCCACCGGTCCGGAGAACGCGAAGTGGGGCAACTTCACGCTGGGCAAGGATAATCCGCGCCGGTCGACCTCGGGGCTCGCCGCGACCATCGCGACCTACTTCGCGGCGACGGGCGGCGACTACGGCAAGATCGACACGGCGGAGACCGTCCAGTTCGTCCGCGGGATCGAGGCCTCGGTCGCCTACTACAGCGACGATTCGGTGGCCTTCCTGAAGACGCTGTACGAAGAGGACCAGAAGAAGCCCACGCCCTACATCAGCGCGATGGCGATGCAGGAACAGATGGTCTACCTCTACAACCACGGCGCGCCGACCGGGGATCCGAAGCAGCTGGGGAAGGAACCGGCCCCGCTGAACCGGCCGCTCGTCGCCGTGCCCCCGAGCGAGGGGACGATGCTGATCGACCATCCCTTCCTCACCACCGCCAAGGCGTCACCGGAACAGCGCGCGGCGGCCAAGGACTTCTACGACTTCCTGCGGGAGCCCGCGCAGCAGGACCGGTTCCGTGACCTCGGCTTCCGTGACCCGGAGGGCCGCGGGAACGACAAGCTGGCCAAGGGCGTGCACACCGAAGGGGTCGCCGAACCGCGGCCCATCGGGGTGCCCACCGGTGAACAGATCCAGAAGATGCTGGACGGCTGGGAGTACACGCAGCGGCGCGGCCGGATCCTGCTGGTGCTGGACCTTTCCGGCTCCATGAACGAACCGTTCGACAAGAACCGCAAGGACAAACCGTATTCCGAAAGCCGGATCGCGCTGCTGAAACCCGCGATCCGCAAACAGCTCGAATACCTGCATCCCGAGGACGAGGTGGGGCTGTGGACGTTCTCGGACGGGTATGAGGAAAAGATGCCGATCGGCAAGGTGAAGAACGTCCGGGGCCCGATGCTCGGCCTCGTCGACAACCTGACCCCGAAAGGGGATACGGCGCTGTACCAGACCGTGATCGCGGCCAACGACAAGATGCGCCGCGAGTTCGACCCGAAGCTCATCAACGCCGTCGTCTTCCTGACCGACGGGCAGAACACCGAAGCCGGGACCAAGGAGCAGGTGCTGCAGAACGTCGACGCCGAGCGGCTGGACAACTCCGTCCGCATCTTCACCATGGCCTACGGCGCGCAGGCGGACAGCCGGGTCCTCGACGAGATCGCGCAGAAGTCCAAGGCCCGCAGCTACCAGGCCGTCGACCCGCACGGCATCGACAAGATGTTCGTCAACGTGTTCAGCAACTTCTGACATGGCCGAACACGACAACCGCCCGTTCCACGTCGTCGCGGTGGTGCTCAGCCTGATCGCCGGGCTGATCGGCCGTGCGGTGACCTACCCGCATCCGGCGGCCTGGCTCTTCGGCGCGGTCGCCGTCGTGGCCGTGCTGATTCCGGCCGAAACCGCGTTCCTGGTGTTGAACAGCAGGCGATCGAAGCCGCCGCGAGTGGCCCGTGCGCCGCAGCCCGTCGCCGCCACCGACAACTACAGCCTGCTCGGGCGGGCGCTGACGGCCATCGAAACGCTGCGGCCGGGCGAGACCGAGCTTTCCGGCGCCTTCCGGCGGGCGGTGGCGGTACTGGAGAAGCGGAAGGGCGACGGTTCGGTGGGTGTCGCTCAACTGCGCATGACCGTCAGCCAGTCGACCATGAAGCTGGAGCGTTCGGTCGAGGAGCAGAACCCGGACCGGCTGATGCTCGTCCAGCGGATGCACCTGTTCCGGGAACTGCTCGAAGAGGCCATCGAGGCGGCCGAACAGGGGTGAGTGTTCGGTGCCGAACAGACTACGGCCGTGCGTCATGCTGATCTGACAGCATGCCGTTGATCGGGCGCCGGGTTGTCGAGGGCGTGGAACATGTGGTCGTACCGGTGGAGCACCGGTTCAGCCTGGAGGAAGCCGTACTGGCGGTGATGGCCGCCAAGAGCACCGTGCGGCCCGCTCCGGGGATCAAGGTCGCTCCGCTCAAGGTTTCGGAGGTACGGTCAGCGCTGCTCTATGCGGCTAAGCACGCCGATAGGCGACATCAGATCGTGGACAGCTATTTCGTCGAGGCCGAAGACGGACCGTTGCACCGGCTGGCCGAGTGGATCAGATCCGAACTGGTCCGCCTGGGCATCTTCACCACGCACGACGGTTCCGCCGCCGGATCGGGTGGCCGATTCGGTTACTCTCCGCGATAGGTGTTCACGACTGCCTGGGAGGGTGTTTCGTGGGTTTGGGCCCGGAGGCCGCCGAAGAGAGAGAACGTCCGTTCCTGGAGCGGCTGGACGAACCCGTCCGTGCCCGGTTGCTGGAGATGGGCACCCCGCAGACCTACGAGAGCAGACAGGCGCTGATGCGCTCGGGCGAGCCCGGCGACTTCGTCATGCTGCTGCGGCACGGTTATGTGAAGGTGACCAGCGCCGACCGGATGGGCGCGACGGTCATCCTCGACGTCGGGGTGCCCGGCGATCTGCACGGCGAGATCGCGGTGATCGCGGGCGGCATCCGGATGGCCGACGTCGTCGCCATCGAAGAGGTGCACGTCCGGCGTATCGCGGCGAGCGAGTTCAACCGGTTCCTGCTGGATCATCCGGCGGCGATGCGGGAGGTGCTCGTCAGCGTCGCCCGGCGGTTCGTGCTCGCCCAGCGGCAGCGGACGCAGTCCTGGAAACCGCAGGCGGTGGCGCGGGTCGCGACGCGGCTGGACTACCTCGTCGACGTCTGTGGCATCCGGACACCAGCCGGCTGGCGCATCGGGATCCCGTTGAGCCAGGACGAACTCGCGCAGTTCATCCCGATGGGCCGGACCATGGTCGCGCAGGCACTGGACAAGCTCCGGAAGGCGGGAGTGGTGGCCAGTTCGCGCCGTGCGATCACCGTCCTCGACCGCGAGGCGTTGCGGGTGATCACGGAAAAAGGTGTGACTTAGCTCACTGGCGTTGACCATCGCGAGGTCACGTTTTGTTCGGTTCCGAACAGAACTTCCGGTGAGGAGTGGGAACACTGCTTCCTGCCGCCAGTTTTCACCGATCAGGGGAGGGGTCGCAGAGATGCAGGTGCTGACCTCAGGCCGATACAACGCGCACACCCACGCCGTGCTGTCCGTCGACATCGTCGGTTCGTCCAAGGCCAGTGATGACCTGCTGGACCCGATGAAGAACGAGATGGAAACGCTGGTTTCCCGCTCGTTCACCGCGGTCGGGCTCGCACCGGGGGAAGCGCGTCACTTCCGGGAGACCGGGGACGGGCTGATGGTCGCGTATCCGGACCACGCCGTCGGCCAGCTCTGTGAGGTCGTGTTCCACCTGGACCATCTGCTCCGGACCCGCAACCGCTACGCCAGGGTCCCGATGAGGGCGCGGGTGGCGGTCCACATGGGACCGATGGCGGACAATCACCGTTACCACCGCACGTACATCACGCTGACCCGGTTGCTGTGCGCTTCCACCTTCAACGACGCCGTCGGCTACTGGTGCCGTTCGGATCCGACGGGCGACAAGTTCGGCGCCGGGATGATCGTCTCGCAATCCGTGTGGCGCAACGTGGTTGAACCGTTCGGGGTCGCGCTGGTCCCGCCGGCCCGCTGTGCCCGGATCAGCGTCACGACCCCGGATTTCGCGGACAGCGCGTGGATCCACCTTCCGGGCCTGGACGCCGAGGCCGTCCTCGCCGAACTGAACCCCGCCGTCGCGGTGCCGCTCGTGTTCGACCGGGTGAGCCGGTTGTCCACGACGGCCTGACCCAGACCGGGCGGTCCGGTTTCCAGGGAGGGAAAACCGTATCGCTCGCCGGTTCCCGGCCCGGACCCCCTACGCCGGGCCGGGAACCGGACCCCCGGCGCGGGGGGTGGGGGCGCGGGTCATCCCCGCCGCGCCCCCTCGCGGAGAAATGTCAGGAAAGGGTCGTTCAGGACGAAAAACGTCTTGAACGACCCTTTCCTGACATCCTGCGGATCCGCCTACTGACGGCAGCGTTTCCCGCTGTTGACGCACTTCACCAGCTGGTTCATCAGCCGCTGCGACATGACGTTCGCGAAGTCGTCGTGGTCGGAGCGCGGGTTGTGCTTCTCCTGTGCGAAAGCGTCGACCGCGTACTGACCGGCCGCCTGGATGTCCGCCGGGATGTTGTACACCAGCGTGATCCGCAGCTGCGGCACGTTCTTGAAGCCGCGCGGGCATTTCCCGTTGCGGTCGGAGAACACGATATGCGTGCGGTGGTTGGCGCTGTCGGTGTTCTTGCCGTCCCAGCAGTTCGGGAAGGCGTGGACGCGGGCGACCTTGCTGCCTCGCGGGCAGATCGGGTACAGCTCGGTGAGCCGGTCCTCGAAGCCGGTGCAGGTCCAGCTCGGCCGGGCGTTGGCCGGGCCGTTGGTGCTCTGCTTGGCGTCGCCGTAGAGCACGCGCAGGAACTTCGGCATCGCGACGACCCGGCGGGCGCCGCCGCTGGTGAAGGTCAGGTCGACCTTCTCGGGGCGCTGGATCTCGCCTTCGTTGTTACCGATCTCGTTGTTGTCGTTGACGCCGGGCAGGTCCGCGGCCTTGCCGTCGGACTTCTTCTTCTCGGCGTCGCCCGCCGCGTTGACGTTGCTGTTCTCGCCGCCGTTGTCGAGCCCGCCTTCGCCGTTCTGCTTCACCGCGCAGCCGGCGAGCTGGTCTTCGTTCTTCGCGACCGGTTTGCCTGCCTGTCGCATGGTGTCGGCGATCTCCTTGATCGACGGCTTCCGCTTGTTCTTCAGCTCGTCGAGTACCTGGGCCGCTTGTTTTCCTTGCGCCAGTTGGTTGTTCGCGTTGTCGGAGTCCTGGTCGAGTTTGTCGAGGTTCTTGTCGACCGCGGGCGTGGCCTGGTCGGGGACCTCGCTGAGCTCGTCGAGTTCGCTGGCGACGTCGGGGCAGTCGACCTGGGCGGCAGCCTCGTCCTTGGCCGCGTTCACGCGGTCGGCGGCGAGTTTCTCCTCGTTCGCCGCCGCGTTCTCTTCCTCTTCTTCGGTATTGATCCGGATGACCGGCCAGAAGTACGCGGACTTGTCGCCGTTCTTGCAGGTCGTGCCCGCGCGCAGCAGGCTCTTGTTGTTCGAATCCGCGTTGGTCGACAGGTTCCCGACGTAGTCGTGGAGGTGCTCGGCTCCATTGCGGACACCGGGCTGGGCGATGAAGTTGTCGCCGTTGAAGTGGCCGTTCTCGTTGCGGCCGCAGTCCACGGTGAACGTTCCCCGCGCGCCTCGCTTCGCGAGGTCGAGGTTGACGTTGGTGCCGCGGGGGACCTTCGTGATGTCGATGAAGAAAGACTTGTCCGCGCCGTCGGCCCTTGCCGCGTCGGGGGTTCCGGTCGTGGTGACCACGACGATCCCGCCGACCGCGAGAGCGAGCGCGAGGCCGCCGGTGGCGACCTTGGTACGACGTGCCATGCGGTGGCGGCCGGCGGTTCTTTGGTTACGGGGCATGAAATCGTTCACCTCGTTCGGTGTCGTTTCACGGAGCCCGGGGGATGCGCCGCCGTCATCGTGGGCGTCGCTGACTCCGTGTTGGCTGAAACGGCCCCAGTGGACACCTGGTTCAAAACGCGACCTTGCCGTTATCCTTTCGTTACCTTAAGACCGGTGATGCACCGCACACGTACGACGGCCGAACGGGGTTCAAGCAGGGCGAAAAGAAGGCCCGGCCTCGGGGCAGTCGAGGCCGGGCCGGGTCAGCGAGTCCCGTGGGTCAGACGTCGACCTTGTCCTTCGGTTCCGCCTCGGTCGCGGCGGGCCGGGAAGGCAGGAAACGCTTGAACAGCGGGAAGAACAGGATCACCAGGATGATCACGTAGACCACGATCGCGAACGGGGTGTTGAACAACCCGCTCAGGCTGCCGTCGCTGAGTTGCAGCGCGCGCCGCATCTGCTGTTCGGCGGCCGGGCCGAGGATGACGCCGATGATCGCCGGCAGCACCGGGAGGCCGTAGCGGCGCATCGCGAAGCCGATCAGGCCGATCACGAACATCACGAGCAGGTCGAAGATGTCCGCGTTGACCGCGTACGCGCCGACACTGGCGAAGAACAGGATGCCCGCGTAGAGGTACGGCCGCGGGATCCGCAGCAGCTTCGCCCACAGGGGCGCCAGCGGCAGGTTCAGCACCAGCAGCAGTGTCAGCCCGACGAACAGCGAGGCGATCAGGCCCCACACCAGCGAAGACTCCCGCTCGAACAGCAGCGGACCCGGCTGGATGCCGTACTGCTGGAACGCCGCGAGCATCACGGCCGCGACCGCGGTGGTCGGCAGGCCGAGCGTCAGCATCGAGACCAGCGTCCCGGCGGCGGAGGCCGAAGCCGTCGCTTCCGGGCCCGCGACGCCTTCGATGGCGCCCTTGCCGAACTCGTCCTTGTGCTTCGAGAGCCGCTTTTCCGTGACGTAGGAAAGGAACGTCGGGATCTCCGCGCCACCGGCGGGCACCGCGCCGAACGGGAAGCCGATGAGCGGCCCGCGCAGCCACGGCTTCCACGTCCGCTTCAGGTCGGCGCGCGACAGCCAAGGCCTGCCGACCGGGATCGGCTTGAACGCGTTCCGCCGCAGATGCGCGGCGACCCACAGCGACTCGCCGACGGCGAACAGCGCGACCGCCACGATCACCACGTCGATCCCGTCGGCCAGATGCAGCGAGCCGAAGGTCAGCCTTTGCTGGCCGGTCATCTCGTCCAGCCCGACGAGGCCGATGGTGAGCCCGATCAGCAGCGACGCCACCCCGCGGATCCGGGAGCTGCCGAGCACGGAGGTGACCGCGATGAACGCCAGCACCATGATCGCGAACAGATCCGGCGCGCCGATGTCGACGGCGTGCTTCGCGATGATCGGGGCCAGCACGACCAGCGCGATCGTGCCGAGGATACCGCCGATGAAATGCCCGATCGCGGCCGCCGCAAGCGCTTGCGCACCGCGTCCCTTGCGGGCCATCGGGTTGCCGTCGATGGCCGCGACCACCGCCGCGCTCTCACCCGGCGTGTTCAGCAGGATCGACGTCGTCGAGCCGCCGAACATCCCGCCGTAGTAGATGCCGGCGAACATGATGAACGCGCCGGTGGGCTCCAGCCCGTAGGTCACCGGGAGCAGCAGTGCCACCGCCATGGCCGGGCCGATCCCCGGCAGCACGCCGATCGCGGTGCCCAGCAGGACCCCGATCGCCGCCATCGCGATATGGGTCGGCGTCAGCGCGGTGCCGAAGCCGTCGATGAGTTGCTGAAGCATCAGAACACCTCCATCAACGGGCCACCGGGGAGCGGGACACCGAGCAGGTTGTTGAAGATCAGGAAGGTCGCGACGGACAGGCCCGCCGCGATCAGCGGGTCACGCACCAGGTTGCGGCTGCCGAGCGCGTACGCCGCGCCCCAGAACAGGATCGCGCCGGAGATCGGGAACCCGACCAGGCCGATCAGCGCCGCGTTGGCGAGGAAGGCACCGCACAGCAACAGGACCGTGCGCAGGTCGGCGGGCGCGGTGAGGTCGATGTCCTCGCCGCCCTCGGCCTCGCCCTTGCCGCCGCGCAGCACGTCGCGCGCCAGCAGCACGGCGACGATCAGCAGCAGCGAGCCGACCAGGATCGGCACCGCCTTCGGTCCCACGGGACCGCGCTGGGCGAAGTCGGTGGGGATGCTCAGCGCGTCGGTGAGCACCAGGACGCCGAGCACCACGAGCCCGACGCTCACCCCGAGTTCGGAGCGCTCCTTCAGCCACGTGGTCGTCATGCCAGACCCAGCTCTTTCAGCACCGTTGCCACTCGAGTGTTCTCCTCTTTGAGAAACGAACCGAACTGCTCACCGGGGGCGAACGCCCCGGTCCATCCGTTGCGCTGCAAGGCTTCCTGCCACTGCGGCGTCTTCTGCAGCCGATCGAACAGGCTCACCAGCTTCGCGCGGTCCGCCTCGGTGATGCCGGGCGGAGCGACGATGCCGCGCCAGTTGGTGAACTTGACGTCCACACCGGACTCCGAAAGCGTCGGCGCGTCGATGCCGGGGATCCGCTTCTCACTGGTCACCGCCAGCACCCGGAGCGTGCCCGCCTGGATCTGGTCCCGGTACTCGCCGACGCCCGAGACACCGAACGCGACCTTGCCGCCGAGGACCGACGCGAGCAGCTCGCCACCGCCGTCGAACTGGACGTAGTTGACCGCCTTGGGCGCGAGCCCGACCGCCTTCGCCATCAGCATCGGCGCCAGGTGATCCGGCCCGCCCGGCGACGAACCGCCGCCGACCTGGACCGCGCCGGGATCCTTCTTCCACGCTTCGACCAGCTGGCCGATGTTCCGGTACGGCGAATCCTTGCCGACCACGACGATGTCCGACTCTTCGATCAGCTTCGCCACCGGCGTGGTGTCGAGCAGCGAAGACGGCGACTTGTTCGTGAACACGCTGCCGACGACGCCGAGCCCCATGGACATGACGAGTTTGCCGTTGCCGCGTTCGGCCACCGTGCGGCCGAGGCCGACCGTTCCACCGGCGCCGGGGAGGTTGAAGACCTCCGCGTTGCCGAGCAGGTCCGCGTCCTCCATCGCCTTGGTGGCCGTGCGCGCCGTGATGTCGTAACCGCCACCGGGCGCGTTGGGCACGAGCACCCGCAACGACCGGATCTGCGAGCCCTCGTCGGCCTCGCTGCCCGGGGTGAGCAACGGTGGCACCAGCAAAACGGCGACGAGCGCCGCCGCGATGGCCAACCAGTTACTGGGCTTCACTGTGATCCCCGCCTCTCTGCCGCGTGGTTGGACATGTTGCACTCGTGTAAACAGAGATGTCCCGCTTGCGGGCCCAATGGTTGTTGTGTTCGTTTTGGTCACGCGGAGGTGGCGATGGGTGCTCGGGGTTCCTTGGCCCGCCAGCTCCTCGTATGGCAACTCGTAGTCGTGACCTGCCTACTGTGCGCGGTGGGCGTGCTGGCCGTCGTCCAGGCGGGGAACAACTTCCGCACGACCGAGGGACGCCGGGCGCTTTCGGTCGCGGAGAGTGTCGCCGCGCAGGGTGTCGTGGGCGACCTCGAGAACGGCCCGTTCGAACTGAACGCGCCCGCGGCGACCGCGCGGAGCTTCTCCGGGGTGGATTTCGTGGTGATCGCGGGAGCGGACCGCTCTGTGCTCGCGTCACCGGATCCGGGTCAGGTGCGGACGCTCCTCGACATCGGCGAGAGCACTGTCCTCTCTGGACGGTCGTGGGTCGGCGAACTCGACGGTTCGATCGTGGCGCACGTCCCGGTGCTCGACGAAAAGGGCGGAAAGGTCGTCCGCATGGTCGCCGTGGGCTCGAAGTCCCCCGGGTTCTTCGCCGGCGTGCTCGACTCGCCGGACAACGCGCTGCGGGTGCTGGGCGTCGCGCTGGTGATCGGCGTGAGCGGCTCGCTGCTGCTGGCGCGGCGCGTGAAGAACCAGACGCTCGGCCTGGAACCGCACGAGATCACCGCCCTGGTGGAAAACCGGGAGGCGCTCCTGCACGGCATCAAGGAGGGCGTCGTCGGCCTGGACCCGCAGCACCGGATCACCCTGGCGAACGACCAGGCCCGCGAACTGCTGGCGTTGCCGGAGGACGCCGTCGGCCGGTCGGTCGAGGAACTCGATCTCAACGAACGGATCCGCGACCTGCTCACCGGCCGCGCGACCGGCGCCGACCAGATCGTGCTGAGGAAAGGAAAGGTGCTGACGCTGAACCGGATGCCGATCGACGTACGGGGAGCCGTCGTCACCTTGCGC
Source organism: Amycolatopsis sp. NPDC052450 (assembly GCF_044547565.1). Taxonomy (NCBI): domain Bacteria; kingdom Bacillati; phylum Actinomycetota; class Actinomycetes; order Pseudonocardiales; family Pseudonocardiaceae; genus Amycolatopsis; species Amycolatopsis sp. NPDC052450. The sequence goes on from NZ_JBIUAQ010000009.1 coordinate 176,276, forward strand.
GACCGCACCGACCTGATGACCCTGCGGGACGAACTCGACGCCAGCAGGCACGCCACCGACACGTTGCGGGCGCAGGCGCACGAGTTCAGCAACCGGCTGCACACCATCTCCGGACTGCTGGAACTCGGGGAATACGAAGAGGTTCGCGGCTACGTCAGCCGGATCAGCTCGGCGCAAGGGGAGTGGCGCGCCGAGGTCGGCTCGCGTATCGGCGACCCGGCGGTGGCCGCGCTGCTGATCGCGAAGGCGTCGCTGGCCGCGGAACGCGGGGCCGGACTGCGCATGGCCCCCGACAGCGAACTCGACCGTGTCGAGGACGGCCTCTCCACGGATTTGGTGACAGTGCTGGGGAATCTGGTCGACAACGCGTTGGACGCGCTGGGCGGTGAGCGTGGCTGGATCGAGGTCGGCGTGTGGCAGGAGGAGGACGAAGTGCGCGTGGAGGTCCGCGATTCCGGACCGGGAGTCGCCCCGGAGATCGCGGAAGAAGTGTTCGAGCACGGCTTCACCACGAAGGCCGCCGCACACGGCCAGCGGGGCCTCGGGCTCGCGCTGATCCGGCAGGCGTGCGTCCGGCGTGGTGGTTCCGTCGAGGTGCACAACTCCGGCGGCGCGGTGTTCACGGCGAGGTTGCCGCGATGATCCGGGTGCTCGTCGTCGACGACGATTTCATGGTCGCGAAAGTCCACAGTGGATACGTCGCGCGCACGGAGGGGTTCGCCGTGGTCGGGGTCGCGCACACCGGCGCCGACGCGCTCCGCCTGGCGCGGGAGCTGAAGCCGGATCTGGTGCTGCTGGACGTCTATCTCCCCGACCTCGACGGGCTTTCGGTGTTGCGGGAGCTGCGCGCCACCGAGGACGTCGACGTCATCCTGATCACCGCCGCGACCGACGTGGAGACCGTGCGGCAGGCGATGCGGGGCGGCGTCCTGCACTACCTGATCAAGCCGTTCGAGTACGCGTCCCTGCGGGATCAGCTCACCCATTTCGCGTCCCTGCACCAGCGGCTGGACCGGCTGGCCGAGGCGGGCCAGGCCGACGTCGACCAGGTCTTCGGCTCGCGGCCGAGCGCGAAACCCGTGCTGCCCAAGGGACTCACCGTTCAGACCGCGCGGCTGGTGGAGACCGCGCTGCGAGGCGCGCCCGGCGGGATGTCCGCGAGCGAATGCGCCGAAGCGACCGGCGTCGCGCGGGTGAGCGCGCGCCGGTACCTGGAGCATTTCGTGGCGACAGGGAAGGCCGAGGTGACCCTCAAGTACGGCGGTACAGGACGGCCCGAGCGGCGCTACCTCTGGTCCTGACCCCGCAATTCGTCACCTACTTGCGTGCCTGGCCTGGCGCAAGTAGGTGACTAATTGCGGGGTCGGGGCCGAACGGCTCAGCTGAGCCGTTCGGCGAGGAAGGCCAGGATCTCGTCCCTGGCCCGGACGGTGGGGTGGCCTTCCTGATCGACGAGGTGGGCGGTGACGACGCTGTGAGGGCAGGCCACGACGTCACGGAAGAACGGCGGCGGTTCGGGATTGGCCACCTCGTCCGGGAGGACGCGACCGTCGAACGCGTCGCCGAGAAGCGCCCGGTACGCGGCGAAGCGCTGCCCGGTGCACCACCGGTCGTTCTCGAAGCGGTAGGCGAGCACCTTCAGCCCGTCGCGCTCGACGCGCTCGCGTATCCGGGCGGCGTCCGCGTCGCCGAGTTCCAGCCCGGCCGGATCGTCCAGCGGCAGTGAGGGATGGTTGACGACGGGAGCGATGACGGCCGGTTCGAGAGTCATGCTGAGGGCGAAGTTGCCGGTGAAGCAGAGGCCGGTCGCACCGACGCCCGGCCCGCCGCACTCCTCGAACGCCTTCCTCGCCAGCCCGCGCAGCCAGGCCACGACGGGGCTCGTGCCGCCGCCGGCGAACGCCCGGAACTCGGCGCTGACGCAGGCGCGGCGGACGACCTTCTCCCCGTCCGCGGCGGTGGGGAATGCGCCGTCGACACCGAAGAGCGACGGAAGGTAGACCGTGAAACCCGCGTCACGGATCCAGCGCGCGAAGCGGACGACGTCCGGGCTGATCCCGGGCATCTCCGGCATCAGCACCACCGCCGCCCCGGATCCGGCGACGTAGACGGTTTTGCCGACGCCGTCGACCTCGACGTGCCGTTTCGAGAAGTCCGCGAGGGTCATGGCGCCATCGTGCGGTGCGCCCGCCGGTTCGGACAGGGGCGAGATCGCCACATCGTCGGGTAATCTCGCCATCATGGTGACCCCGCAGCGCGTCGGAGTGCTCGCCTATCCGGGATGTTTCGCTTCGGAGGTTTTCGGGGTTCCCGATCTCCTCACGATGGCCTCGCATGTCGCCGCGGATCCTTCGTACGAGGTCTCGATCCTGTCGCCGAGGCGGCGCGTGGTCGCCTCCGGCGGGGCGGTGATCACGGTTTCGCCGGTGCGGCCCGTCGATGTCCTCGTCGTACCCGGGTTCGAGCTGTCGCCGGGGCTCGACCTCGACACGAGACTCAGATCCCTGCGCCCGGAAATCGAAGCCATCAGGACAGCCGCGGAGGCGGGAGTCGCGGTGGTTTCGATCTGCGTCGGCGCGTTCCTGCTGGCCGACGCCGGCCTGCTCGACGGGCGGCGGTCGACGACCTCGTGGCTTTTCGCCGGACGGCTGGCCGATCGCCGCCCCGGCACCGAGGTCCTCCCGGGCGAACTCGTGGTCACCGACAGCGGGGTGACCACGACGGGCGCGTTCAGCGCGATGTACGACTTCGCCCTCGGGCTCATCCGTGAACACCACGGCGGCCGGGTCGCTCGCGCGACCGCGCGGATCGCCCTCGTCGACGACGCGCGGTCGAGCCAGGCGCCGTATGTCGACGCGGATCTGTTGCCCGCCACCGGCAGGGAGTTCTCGCAAGGCGTCAAACGCCGGCTGGACCAGAACCTGCGCGACCGGTACGACCTCGGACTGCTCGCCACGACCTTCCACGTCAGCGCGCGAACTCTCCTGCGGCGGTTTCGGGACGAGACCGGCAAAACTCCGCTCGGCTACCTCCAGGAGGCGCGGGTGCGGCGGGCGAAGCATCTGCTGGAGACCACGGAGCGAACGATCGCCGGTATCGCCGCCGATGTCGGCTACCGCGATCCCGGGACGTTCAGCGCGGTCTTCGCGAGGCTGACCGGCCACCGGCCGCGGGACTACCGCGCGATGTTCAGGCGAAGCCGGGTGTCCACAGGCATTCGGGACACGAAGTGGACAACACCGTAGGCTCGGCTGAATGAGCACGGCATCCACCACGGAGCATCCGATGGTCGAAACCCGGCACCAGACCCAGTTGCTGACCCTGCTGCGGGACGAGGGGCCGATGTCCCGGGTCGAACTGGGGGAGCGGCTGGAACTGCCGCGCGCCCGGGTGGGTGCCGAGGTCGCGCGGCTCGCCGAGGTCGGCCTCGTCGAAACCGCGGGTCCGTCGGCGAGCCGGGGTGGCAGGCGGTCCACGCTGGTGCGGCTGGCGGGCGACCTGCGCGTGCTCTCCGTCGACGTCGGCGCGACGTCGGTCGGGGTCGCGCTCACCGACGCTTCGTGCGAGGTGCTGGTGCACACCGTCGAAGACTGCGACGTCCGGCAGGGGCCGCACGTCGTGCTGAAACGCGTCGCCGCGCTGGCGGAGAAGATCCGCGAAGAGGCGCCGGGCAAACTGATCGCCGCCGGGATCGGCCTCCCGGGGCCGGTGAGTTTCGCCGAGGGCATGGCGGTCGCGCCGCCGATAATGCCCGGCTGGGACCGGTTTTCCGTACGCGACCATCTCGGCGGGCTGCTGGGCTGCCCCGTCACCGTCGACAACGACGTGAACTCGATGGCCCTCGGGGAACGGCACGCCGGCGTCGCCCGCTCCACCGACGACCTGGTGTTCGTCAAAATCGGTACCGGTATCGGCTGCGGCATCGTGCTGGGCGGCAAGGTGTACCGCGGCGTCGCCGGCACCGCGGGCGACATCGGGCACATCCGGCTCGACGACTACGGGCCGACCTGCGCCTGCGGTGAGACAGGCTGCCTCGAGGCGTACTTCGGCGGCGCCGCGCTGGCCCGCGACGGGCTGACGCTCGCGCGCAGCGGCCGGTCGGCGTACCTCGCCGACGTCGTCGCCGACCGCGGCGCGATCACCGCCGCGGACGTCGGCCGCGCGGCGGCGTCGGGCGACTTCGGCGCCGTCAACCTGATCCGTGACGGCGGACGACGGCTCGGGCAGGTGGTCGCCTCGCTGGTGAGCTTCGTGAACCCGGGCATGGTCGTGATCGGTGGCGGCGTGGCGCAGCTCGGGCATCAGCTGCTCGCCGAGATCCGCAGCTCGGTCTACCGGCGGTCGCTGCCGCTCGCGACCGGGAACCTGCCGATCGTGCTGTCCGAGCTCGGCGACACCGCCGGGGTGATCGGGGCCGCCTGGTCCGCTACGGACCGCGCCTTCACACTCAGTAGCTGAGGCGCCCACCTAGGCCTCCCCGCTTGTGCAATGAAGGGGCCTTTCATAGCAAATTTTGCTATGAAAGGCCCCTTCATTGCGCGCGTGTGGGGGTAGCGGCGAGGGCGCCCGGGAGCGCTGCGTGACCGCTCGGCGGCACGTTGGGCACTCACCTGATTCCGATTAGTAACGTCAAGATCGTACAGACTTTTGCTCGACAAGTACGAAAGTCTGCGCGGTTCTGGACGGCTATTCGGGTGATGACCCCCATTTCTGTCCTGTTGTCACCTTGACGAGTGACAGAAGCCACCCTACTTTCGCTGGCTAAGTAACAAAGTTTGTTACGGCCGATTCGTAAGTGAGGCGTCGTCAAATGGGGCAGTGTGGCCGCGACTGAAGCCGGGCAGCTCGACCCGGTCAGCCCACGCACGGCGAACCTCGCCGCGCTCCTGCGGGCGTTGCGTGCGGGGCCGCTGTCGCGTACCCAGCTCGCGGCGCGCTGCGGGCTCACCAAGGCGGCCGTCTCCGGGTTGATCACCGAGCTGTCCGATCGCGGTCTCGTCCGGTCCGCCGGACTGCAGGGCGGCGGCAACGGCAGGCCCAGTCAGCTGGTCGAGCTGAACGGCGCGAGCGCCTGCGGGCTCGCGCTCAGTGTCGAGGCCGACCGGTTCGCGGCCGTCGTCACGAACCTCGACGGCCGCGTTGTCGCCGAACGCACGGAGACCGCCGACGTCGCCGCGCTCGGGCTGCACCGGAGCATGGACGAGCTCGCTTTCCTCGCCAGGCAGGTGCTGCTCGACGACCAGCCGGTCGGGGTCACCGTCTCGGTGCCGGGTCTGGTCGATTCGGCCGCCGCCGTGCTGCGGTTCGCGCCGACCCTGCGCTGGCGCGACGCCGAGATCGCCGACCTCCTCGCCGCCCGGCTCGGTTTGCGGGCCGACGCCATCGCGGTCGACAACGAGGCCAACCTCGGCGCGATCGGCGAGGCGGTCGCCGGAGTCGGCCGTGGCGTGCGGGAGCTCTTCTACCTCAGCGGCGGGACGGGTGTCGGCGGCGGGCTCGTGTCCGGCGGTGCGCTTCTGCGCGGTGCCAGGGGTTTCGCGGGCGAGGTCGGGCACATCACCGTCGACCCGTCCGGCGAACAGTGCCCATGCGGCCGGGTCGGCTGCCTGGAGACCAAGGCCGGGCTCAACGCCGTCCTGCGCGTCGCGGCCTCGCCCGGCGACCCGCTGCACGATCCCGCGCTCGGCGTCGACGGCCGGGTCGGACTGCTCAAGCACCGCGTGCGGCGGGGTGATCAGCGCGCCGTCGCGGCGGTCTCGGAACTCGGGGTCGCGCTCGGCATCGCGGTGTCCACTGTGGTCGATGTGCTGGACCCGGACGTCGTGGTGCTCGGCGGTTACTTCGCCGAACTGGGCGAATGGCTGGTCGAGCCGGTGCGCCGCGAACTGTCCGCGCGGCCGCTCGGGCACGAGCCCGCCTGCCGGGTCGAGCCGTCGCCGCTGGGCACCACCGCCCCGCTGCGCGGCGCCGCGCACCTTGCCACCGAACGGCTTTTCGCCGACCCGACGCTAGTTCCCGTAGTCGCGAGTTCGTCGATAGACACAGCGGAGGCTCCGGCATGACCTTGCATTCTTTGTTGTCCGTCCGGGGGATCGTGAAGACCTTCCCGGGGGTGCGTGCACTCGACGGCGTCGATTTCGACGTCGAATCCGGCGAGGTGCACTGTCTGCTCGGCCAGAACGGCGCGGGCAAGTCCACGCTGATCAAAACGCTCGCCGGGGCACACCGGCCCGACGGCGGCGAGATCTCCTGGCAGGGCGAGCCGGTCACGCTGGCCTCGCCGGTCGCCGCGCTGAAGATCGGCATCGCGACCATGTACCAGGAACTCGACCTGGTGCCCGGCCTTTCGGTGGCGGACAACATCTTCCTCGGCCGCGAGCGCGCGTCGTTCGGGTTCACGCGGATCAGCGAGTCCCGGAACAAGGCCGCGAAGCTGATGGCGCGGCTCGGGCATCCCGAGATCACGCCGTCGACCGAGGTCGGCAAGCTCTCCGCCGCCGGTCAGCAGCTGGTCTCGATGGCGCGGGCGCTCGCGTACGACGCGAAGCTGCTGGTGATGGACGAGCCCACCGCGGCGCTGGCGGGCGAAGAGGTCGACAACCTGTTCCGCATCGTCGGCGAACTGACCGCCGAGGGTGTCGCGATCATCTACATCTCCCACCGGCTCGAAGAACTGCGCCGGATCGGGCACCGCGTCACCGTGCTCAAGGACGGCAAGACCGTCGCCACCGGCCTCGACGCCAAGGAGACCCCGACCGCCGACCTCGTCGCGCTGATGGCGGGCCGCAAGGTCGAAACCGTGTTCGGCCCGCGCCACCAGGAGCACGTGGATCCGGACAAAGAGGTCCTCAAGGTGGAGAACCTGACCACCGTCGGCGAGTTCGAGAACGTGAACTTCACCGTGCACGCAGGCGAGGTCGTCGGGATCGCGGGCCTCGTCGGCTCGGGCCGCAGCGAACTGCTGGAGACGATCTTCGGGGCGCGCAAACAGGACGCGGGTTCGGTGTCGGTCGACGGCGAACCGGTCCGGCCGGGCAGCGTGTCCGCGGCGGTCAAGGCCGGCATCGGGCTGGCGCCGGAGGAACGCAAGAGCCAGGGGCTGCTGCTGGACCTGCCCGTGGTGCACAACGTGACCCTGGCGAGCCTGAGCAAGTACGCGACGTTCGGTTTCACCGAGCGGGGCAGGGAACTCGACGACGCCGGGGAAAGCCTGCGGCGCCTCGATCTCCGGCCGGCCGATCCGCACCGCATCATCCGCACGCTCTCCGGCGGCAACCAGCAGAAGGCGGTCCTCGCGCGCTGGCTGGTCCGCGGCTGCCGGGTCCTGCTGCTGGACGAACCGACCCGCGGGGTCGACGTCGGCGCGCGGGCGGAGCTGTACCGGCTGATCGAGGAACTGGCCGCGACCGGCGTCGCGATCGTGCTCGTCAGCAGCGAGATCCCCGAAGTACTCGGACTGTCCGACCGGGTGCTGGTGCTGCGTGAAGGACGTGTCCTGGCTGAAAAGCCGTCTGCGGAGCTGACAGAGGCGGATGTGCTCGACGTGATTCTCGAGGGGAGTGCGGCGTGACCGACCAAGCCGAATCGGTGCGTACGGGACCCGCCGTGGAACCTGTACCACCCAAAGAAAAGCGGAACTTCTCGCTCGACACCCGGCTGCTCGGGCTGGCCGGGGTACTGGTCATCCTGTGCATCGTCGGCCAGGTCACGAGGCCCGACCAGTTCTTCACCGACGGCAACATCTCCACCATCCTGCGGCTCGCCGCGGCCATCGGGGTGGTCAGCGTCGGGATGACGTTCGTGATCATCGCCGGCGGCATCGACCTCTCGGTCGGGTCGATCGTGGCGCTCTCCAGTGTCTGGCTGACCACGCTGGCCACCCAGTCCTACGGCCCGTTCGTGATGATCCTTTGTGGACTCCTGGTCGGCCTCGGCTGCGGGCTGATCAACGGGATCCTGGTCTCCTACGGGAAGATCGTGCCGTTCATCGCGACACTGGCGATGTACGTCTCGGCCCGCGGGCTCGCGGAACGCATCAGCGGCCGCCGCACGCAGGTGGTGGCGGAAGCGGGTTTCCTCGACTTCTTCCGCGGTGACCTGCTCGGCATCCCGGTGCTGATCTGGATGTTCGCGCTGGTGTTCGTGGTCGGCTGGGTGCTGCTGAACCGCACCACGTTCGGCCGCCGCACCTTCGCCGTCGGCGGCAACGCCGAGGCGTCGCGGCTGGCGGGCATCAACGTCAAGCGGCACACCGCCCTCGTCTACGGCGTCGCCGGCCTGTGCTGCGGCATCGCCGCGCTGATGGTCGTCGCCCGCACCACCGCGGGTGCCTCGACCAACGGCATGCTCTACGAACTCGACGCCATCGCGGCGGTCGTCATCGGCGGCACGCTGCTCACCGGTGGCCGCGGCTCGCTCATCGGCACCCTGATCGGCGTGCTGATCTTCACCGTGCTGTCCAACATCTTCACGCTCAACAACCTGGACACCGACATCCAGAACATCGCCAAGGGCGTGATCATCGTCCTGGCCGCGCTGCTGCAGTTCCGCTCCGTCAAGAAATCCAAGACGAGTACTTGATCACCGTGGATGGAGAGTCGTCATGACCGAACAATCCCTGCAACGCCGCCGTTTCCTGCTGGGAGGCGCGGCCGTCGGAGCGGGTGCGCTGCTGACCGCGTGCACCTCGAACGAGGCACCGGCGCAGAACAACGCGGCCAACGTGGCCAACGCCGGGGCGAACTCGCAGCCCGGAAGTCCAGTGACAATCGGGTTTTCAGCGCCGGCCGCGGACCACGGCTGGATGGCGGCCATCACCAAGAACGCCCGCGCGCAGGCGCAGAAGTTCAGTGAGGTCACGCTCAACGCCACCGAGGGCACCAACGACGTCAACCAGCAGATCTCCCAGGTGGAGACGCTGATCAACGCCAAGGTCAACGTACTGGTGATCCTGCCGTTCGACGGCAAGGCGCTGACCGCGGTCGGCCAGCAGGCGATGGACGCCGGTATCCAGGTGATCAACCTGGACCGCGTCTTCGACACCCCGCTCGCGTACCGCACGTGGATCGGTGGCGACAACTACCGCATGGGTGTCAACGCCGGGAACTACATCGCCCAGCAGATGAAGGCGAAGAACATCGCGAGCCCCGTCATCGGCGAGGTCGCGGGCATCGACTCGCTGCCGCTGACCCAGGAACGCAGCAAGGGTTTCAAGGACGCCTTGGCGCGTCAGGGTTTCCAGGTGGGGCCGCGCGTCTCGGCGCAGTTCACCCCGGAGTCCGGCGAGCAGCAGACCTCGAACCTGTTGCAGTCCGCGCCGAAGCTGGACGCGCTCTGGAACCACGACGACGACCAGGGTGTCGGCGTCATCGCGGCGATCAACAACGCCAACCGCAAGAACTTCCTGATGGTCGGCGGCGCGGGTTCGAAGAACGCGATGAACCTGATCAAGTCCGACGCCGAGCCGCTGAAGGCGACGGTGCTCTACAGCCCGTCGATGGCGTCTTCGGCGATCTCGCTCGCGCGGCTTCTCGGGCAGGGCAAGGGTGCCGGTGATTTCGCCGAGCACGAGATCCCCGCCGAGATCACCACGTACTCCGCGGTGGTCACCAAGGAGAACGTCGACAAGTACATGGACGTCGGCTTCGACTCGTAAACCCGCGTACCCGACACGAGCACAAGCGCGCGTTTCTGTTCGGCCGGAGGCCTCGGCTTTGCGCAGGCGGGCCGCCGGTACGGCTGAGTGAGTGACCAGCCAAGGTCTCGGCCCGGCTGCGGAAAGGCGAAAGCGTGCTTGAGAGACACGGAGACATAGGAGGGGCATGAGCACGGCAAAGGAAACGATCGGGATCGGCATGGTGGGCCACGCGTTCATGGGTGCGGTGCATTCGCACGCGTGGCGCAGTGTGCACCGGTTCTTCGCGCCACCGCTGATCCCGAGACTCGCCGTGCTCGGCGGCCGTGACGAGGTGCGGACGAAGGCCGCGGCGGAACGGTTCGGCTGGGAAGACGTCGAGACGGACTGGCGCGCGCTGATCGCCCGTGACGACGTCGACCTCGTCGACATCTGCACGCCGGGCGACAGTCACGCCGAGATCGCGATCGCCGCGCTCGAAGCCGGCAAGCACGTGCTGTGCGAGAAGCCCTTGGCCAACACTCTCGCCGAGGCCGAAGCGATGGCCGAGGCGGCGGCGAAGGCGCGGGCGAACGGCGTCCGGTCGATGGTGGCCTTCAACTACCGCCGGGTGCCCGCGCTCGCGCACGCCAGGAAACTGGTCGCGAGCGGGGCGCTCGGCGAGATCCGCCACGTGCGGTCGGTGTATCTGCAGGACTGGCTGTCCGACGCTCAGGCGCCGATGACCTGGCGGCTGCACAAGGACAAGGCGGGCTCAGGTGCGCTGGGAGACCTCGGCGCGCACATCGTCGACGCCGCCCAGTTCGTCACCGGCGAGACGATCACCGGGGTGTCGGCGCTGACCAACACCTTCGTCAAGGAGCGGCCGGACGGCGACGGCGGCACCGGCCAGGTGACCGTCGACGACACCGCGCTGTTCCTCGGCCGGTTCACCGGCGGCGCGGTGGCGAGTTTCGAGGCGACCCGGTTCGCGCTGGGCCGCAAGAACGCGATGCGGCTGGAGATCAACGGGTCGAAGGCGAGCCTCGCGTTCGACTTCGAGTCGATGAACGAACTGTCCTTCTTCGACGGCGGCCAGCCCGCCACCGAAGCGGGGTTCCGCCGGATCCTGGTCACCGAACCCGAGCACCCGTACGTCGGGGTCTGGTGGCCGCCGGGGCATCTCCTCGGCTACGAGCACACCTTCACCAACGAGGTCGCCGACCTGCTCACCGCGATCGGCGACGGCACGGATCCCGAACCGTCCTTCGAGGACGGGTTGAGGGTTCAGCAGGTCTTGGCCGCGGTCGAGCGCAGCGCCGCCGAAGAGGCGCGCTGGACGGCTGTGCCCGGCATCACCACGAAGGGAAGTAACTGAGGAGTAGATCCAGCCGAAAGTCGCATGACGGCTATCACTGCGACTTGGTTCGATCCGAAACGTCCGACCATCCGAGGTTGACGGTTTCGGGTTTGGAAAGGTGGAGAAATGCCTGCTCACGAGCGTACGGGCATCTGGTTGATCGGGGCGAGGGGGTCTGTGGCCACCACGGCCGCGGTGGGGCTCCTCGCCCTCCGCGCGGGGGTGACGGGCGGTGGCGGCTGCGTCACCGAACTGCCCGCGTTCGCCGGGGTTCCGTTGCCGGGCTGGGACGATCTGGTCCTCGGCGGGCACGACATCGCGCACACACCGCTGGAGAAACGGGCCGAGCAGCTGGCGCACGCCGGCGTGTTCGGGCACGCGGTGTTCTCCGCGGTCCGGTCCGGGCTGGCCGAGGTGGACGCCGAGATCCGCGACGGCTACCACCCGGCGGCGCACACCGGTGCCCAGGCCGACGCGGCCGCCCGGCTCACGGCGGACATCCGAGCTTTCGCCGACCGGAACGACCTCGCGCGGGTCGTCGTGGTCAACGTGTCCTCCACCGAGGCCCCCTGTCCCCACCTGCCCGAACACGACGATCTCGACGCGCTCGAAGCGGCCTTGGCGGATCCGGCGCGGGCAGTGCTCCCGTCGAGTTCCCTGTCGGCCTACGCGGCAATGAAGGCGGGAAGCCCGTACGTCGAGTTCACGCCGTCCGCCGGGATCACCCTGCCCGCGCTGCGGCAGCTCGCCGAGCGGGAAGGCCTGCCATACGCGGGTTGCGACGGCAAGACCGGTGAGACGCTGCTGCGCACGGTCCTCGCGCCGATGTTCAGCGCGCGGGCGTTGAAGGTCCGCTCCTGGGCGGGCACCAACCTGCTCGGTGGCGGCGACGGCGAGACCCTGGCCGACCCGGTGACCGCGAACAGCAAGCTGGAATCCAAGGCCCGCGGGCTCGCGGCGCTGCTCGGCGAGGACGTCACCGCGCCGCTGCACATCGACAACGTGCCCGACCTCGGCGAGATCAAGACCGCGTGGGACCACGTGTCGTTCGAGGGTTTCCTCGGCGCGCGCATGAGCCTGCAGTTCACCTGGACCGGCTACGACTCCGCGCTCGCGGCGCCGCTGATCCTCGACCTCGCGAGGCTGGTGACCGCGGCGCACGCCGGCGGCCAGAGCGGCGCGCTGACCGAACTCGGCTTCTTCTTCAAGGATCCGCTGGGCAGCGACGAACACCGGTTCGCCGAGCAGACCGCCCGCCTGATCAGCTGGGCGGCCGCGCTGTGAAGGCTGCCGCTTTGAATTCATACGTGGAACTCGTGCGGGCGCCCGCCGCGTTGACGGTGCTCGGCGACACGGTCGCCGGATCCGCCGCGGCGGGGCTCAAGATGACCGGGCGACGGCTGCTGCTGCCGCTGTCGTCGGTCGCCTTCTACTGGGCCGGGATGGCCCTCAACGACTGGGCGGACCGGAAGCTCGACGCCGTGGAGCGTCCCGAGCGGCCGATCCCGTCCGGGCGGGTGAGTGCCGGCGCGGCGCTCACCACCGGGGCCGCGCTGACCGCTGCCGGACTCGGCCTGGCGGCGCTCGGCGGCGGCCGCCGGGCGATGCGGGTCGCGGTCCCGCTCGCGGGCGCGGTGTGGGCCTACGACACCGTGCTCAAACCGACCCCGGCCGGACCGGTGGCGATGGCGGCCTGCCGCACGCTCGACGTCCTGCTGGGCGCCGGTGACTCTCCGAAGAAGGCGGCCGTCGCCGCGGCCGCGGTGGGTGTCCACACGCTCGGTGTCACCGCGTTGTCCACCGGGGAGGTGCACGGCGCGAAACCGGGTACGGCTCGTGCCGCACTGGCCACCAGCTGTGCGGCGACAACGTTGGCATTGACCGGACCGGCACGGGGCGGCTGGCATCGCGCGGCCTCGATGGCGGCCGGTTCGGGCTACGCGGGCCTGGTCGGCCGGGCGCAGGCGGACGCCGTCCGTGACCCGTCGGCGAAGTCCGTGCGCTCGGCGACGAAGTCCGGCATCCACGGCATGGTCCCGCTGCAGGCGGCGATCACGGCCAAGGGCTCGGTTCTGGGGGCCGCGCTGGTCGCGGCCGCGCTGCCGATCGCCCGCAAGCTGTCGCGGAAGGTGAGCCCCACATGACGTTTTCCCTCGGATACGGCACCAACGGCTTCTCCAACCACCGGCTCGACGACGCCCTCGCGATCATCGCCGACCTCGGGTACACCGGGGTGGCGCTGACGCTGGACCACGACCACCTCGACCCGTTCGCCGACGATCTGGCGCGGCAGGTCGACCACGTGGCCTCGCGGCTTTCGGCGCTCGGCCTGAACCGCGTCGTCATCGAAACCGGCGCGCGTTACCTGCTCGACCCGTGGCGCAAGCACTCGCCGACTCTGCTGTCGGACGACCCCGCGCGCCGGATCGACTTCCTGGACCGGGCCATGCGGATCGCCGGGGACCTCGGGGCCGACTGCGTTTCGTTCTGGTCCGGTGTGTCGACTTTGGACACCGATATCGCCTGGTCGCGGCTGCGGGAAGGCGTCGCGGCGGTCCTGGAGCACGCCGCACGGTTGAACGTGCGGCTGGCGATGGAACCCGAACCCGGGCACCTCGTACAGCATCTGAGCCAGGTCCTGGACCTGCGCAAGGAGCTCGGCGAGCCGGAGCCGTTCGGCGTCACGCTCGACGTCGGGCACTGCGTCGCCGTCGAGCCGGTCAACGCGGCCGAGTGCGTCCGCCTGGCCGGTCCGCTGCTGTGGAACGTGCAGCTGGACGACATGCTGCCGAGGGTCCACGAGCATCTGGAGTTCGGCGACGGGCACCTGGATCTGCCCGGGACGCTCGCCGCGCTGGCGGAGATCGGTTACACCGGGCTGGCCGCGGTCGAACTGCCCCGGCACAGCCACGCCGCGCCGGACACCGCGCGGCGGGCCTTCGAGGCGCTCACGGAGGCGATGCCGCAGACGTGGTCGGCCAAGGCGGAACGCCGGATCCGGGAGAAGCCGTCGGTGATCGGCGCGATCTTCCCGGCCGTCGGCCGTGAGGTCGGCCGTGCCGCGCTGCGGCCGGACAGCGATCCGCAGGGCCTGGTCCACGGCACCGTCGACGACCGGGCACGGGTCCGGCTCGTGACGGTCTTGGCGGACGTCCTCGGCGACGCCGCGCTGGCCGCGGAACTGCGCGATCTCTACCGCTACGGCGACGACGCCGAGCGGCGCGGGGTCCTGCGGGCGCTCAACTCGCTGGAGTCGCCGGGCGCCGAAGTCACCGATGCCGGGATCAAACTGGTCGAGGACGCCTTACGCGCCAACGACATCAGGTTGGTCGCCGCCGCCATGGGTGCCTTCGCCCGGTTCCTGGACGACCACACGTGGCGCCACGGCGTCCTCAAATGCGTCTTCGTCGGTGTGCCGCTGGCCGCCGTCGCGGACCTCGAAACCCGCGCGGACGACGAGCTTCGGAGAATGCTCGCCGACTTCGCCGACGAACGCAGGGCGGCCGGACGTGACGTACCCGCCGACGCCCTCGAACTCCTCAAGGAGAACTGAGCCAGTGCGTATCTTCGATCCCCACATCCACATGTCCTCCCGGACCACCGACGACTACGAAGCCATGTACGCGGCCGGTGTCCGCGCGCTGGTCGAGCCGGCGTTCTGGCTGGGGCAGCCGCGCACCAGCGTCGGCTCGTACACCGACTACTTCGACGCGCTCATCGGCTGGGAACGGTTCCGTGCCGCCCGGTTCGGCATCCGGCACCACTGCACGATCGCGCTGAACCCCAAGGAGGCCAACGACCCGCGCTGCCGCGAGGTGCTCGACGTGCTTCCGAGATACCTGGCCAAGGACGGCGTGGTCGCGGTCGGCGAGGTCGGCTACGACTCGATGACCAAGGAAGAGGACGAGGTCTTCTCGCTGCAACTGGCGATGGCACTGGAGCACGACCTCCCGGTGCTGGTGCACACTCCGCACCGCGACAAGCTGGAAGGCACCAAGCGCACCCTCGACGTCGTCCGTGAGGCCGGTGTCGCGCCGGAGCGTGTGGTCGTGGACCACCTCAACGAGGTCACCGTCAAACTGGTCAAGGATTCCGGCGCCTGGATGGGTTTCTCCATCTACCCGGACACCAAGATGGACGAGCACCGGATGGTCGAGATCATGCGCCAGTACGGGCTGGACAACATGATCGTCAACTCGGCAGCCGATTGGGGCCGCTCCGATCCGCTGAAGACCGCCAAGACCGGCCAGGCGATGCTCGACGGCGGTTTCACCGAGGCCGACGTCGACAAGGTGCTGTGGCAGAACCCGGTCGACTTCTACGGTCTGAGCGGCAGGCTCACGTTGGACCCGCTGCCCGGTTTCACCGGCGAGGCCGTGACGTTCGAGGGCAACTCGGTGCTGCGAGGTGCCCGCAAATGATCTCCTACTGTACGAACGTCCATCCCGCCGAGGACGTCGACGGCATCGTCACGCAGCTGGAGCGGTACGCGCTCCCGGTGCGTGAACGGCTGGGCGCCGATCGGCTCGGCGTAGGGCTCTGGCTCTCCGCGCCGGTCGCGCGCGGGCTCGCCGAAGACGCCGGAGCGCGTAAGCGTTTCCGCGCCGAACTCGACGCCCGCGGGCTTTCGGTGTACACGCTGAACGCGTTCCCGTACGGCGGTTTCCACGACGACGTCGTCAAGCACGCGGTCTACCGTCCTGAGTGGACGAATCCGGACAGGGTCGCGTACACGATCGACTGTGTGAACGTGCTCTCCGAGCTGCTCGCCGAAGACGCCACGTACGGCAGCATCTCCACGTTGCCGCTCGCGTGGCGCGAGCCGTGGTCCGAGCACGACGACCGCCGTGCGGCCGAGGCCTTCGCCGAGGTCGTCGGGGCGATCGGTGACCGGCCGATCAAGCTGGCCGTCGAACCCGAACCCGGCTGCGTGCTCGACACCGTGGCCGACGCGCTGGGCTGGCTGTCGGGCCGCGTCGACCCGGAGTACGTCGGGCTGTGCCTGGACACCTGCCACCTCGCGGTCTCGTTCGCCGACCCGGCGGAGACACTGGCCGCGATCGCGAAGTCCGATGTGGACATCGTCAAGGTGCAGGCGTCCGCCGCGTTGCACGTCGAAGACCCCGCCGAGGCTCGTGAGGCGTTGGCCGCGTTCGCGGAACCGCGCTACCTGCACCAGGTCCGGGAGCTCGGCGCCGACGGTGTCGTGCGCAAGGCCGACGACCTGCCCGACGCGTGGACCGACCTGCCGGGCGACCGGCCGTGGCGCGTGCACTTCCACATGCCGCTGCACCAGGCCCCGGCCGCGCCGCTGTCCACCACCACGGACGTCCTGCGCACCGTCGCCGCCGGGCTGACCGGCGAACCGCATATCGAGGTCGAGACCTACACCTGGAGCGTGCTCCCGGACGCGGGCGACCTCGTCGGCGGAATCGCCGCGGAACTCGAATGGGCGGAACGGAACCTCGTCAAGGAAGGGGTTTCCGCGTGAAGCCGCTGGTCGTCATCGACGTCGTCGGGCTGACCCCGAAGGCGTTGCGGGACATGCCGAACCTGTCCGCAGTCGCCCGCGACGGCTGGCAGGCCGAACTGGGCACGGTGCTGCCCGCCGTCACCTGCAGCGCGCAGTCGACGTTCCTCACCGGGCTCATGCCCGCGCAGCACGGGATCGTCGGCAACGGCTGGTACTTCCGCGAGCTGGGCGAGATCTTCCTGTGGCGTCAGCACAACCGGCTCGTCGGCGGCGAAAAGCTGTGGGAGACCGCGCGGGCGGCGCACCCCGGCTACACGTCGGCGAACGTCTGCTGGTGGTACGCGATGGGGATGAGCACCGACGTCACGGTGACCCCGCGGCCGATCTACCACGCCGACGGCCGCAAGTCGCCGGACGCCTACGTGCGGCCGCCCGAGCTGCACGACCAGCTGACCGGCGCGCTGGGGGAGTTCCCGCTGTTCCAGTACTGGGGCCCGACCGCGTCGATCAAGTCGAGCAAATGGGTCATCGGCGCGTCCCGGCAGATCCTGCGGGAGAAGCGCCCCGATCTGCTGCTGACCTACGTCCCGCATCTGGACTACGACCTGCAGCGCTTCGGACCCGACGCACCGCAGGCCGCGTTGGCGGCGCGGGAACTGGACAACGCGCTCGCGCCGCTGCTCGACGACGCCCGCAACGCCGGGGCGACCGTGGTCGCGCTCAGCGAGTACGGAATCACGAACGTCAGCAGGCCGGTCGACATCAACCGGGCGCTGCGGCGTGAGGGCCTGCTGGAGGTCTACACCCAGGCGGGCATGGAGTACCTCGACCCGTGGGCGTCGCGCGCGTTCGCCGTGGCCGACCACCAGGTCGCGCACGTCTACGTCCGCGACTCCGCCGATCTCGAGCGGGTTCGCGCGATCGTCGGCGAGCTGACCGGTGTCGACGAGGTGCTCGACCGCGAGGCGCAGGGGCGTTATGGGCTGGACCACGAGCGCGCCGGCGACCTCGTCGCGGTCGCCGAGCCGGACTCGTGGTTCACCTACTACTACTGGCTCGACGACGAGCGGAAGCCCGACTTCGCGCGCGGCGTCGAGATCCACCGCAAACCGGGCTACGACCCCGCCGAGCTGTTCTTCGATCCGGAGGACAAGTTCGCCAAGGCGCGGGCCGGGCTCAACCTGGCGAAGAAGTTCGCCGGGCTCCGGTACGCGATGGACGTCGTCCCCACCGATCCGCGCTGGGTGCGCGGCTCGCACGGGCGGTTGCCGGATGCAGGCGAGGACGGTCCGGTGCTGCTGTGCTCCGATCCGGCCTTCCAGCCGTCCGGCCGCGTGGGCGCGACCGACGTTCACCCACTGTTGTTGGCACTGCAGGGACTGAAGTAGAGGAGGTGGCGGGGTGGTGTGGTCGGGTGCGTGTCGCGAAAGCCACTTTCGCAACACCGCAAATCGGCTCAGGCCCAACGAGCCGCCCGGTCCAGCGGGTCGTGGGGGGGTTTTTTGGGTGTTAACACAAATTACACACAACACCCCCCCCCCCCCCCCCCCCCCCGCGCCCGCGCGCGCCGCGGG
>NZ_JBIUAQ010000009.1:194305-269119 GCF_044547565.1 Amycolatopsis sp. NPDC052450
GGCTGACCCAAACCCCCCCCGCGTTGCGGGGTGTTTTTTTTTTTTTCTTTTTATAATACAAAAATAAAAAACACCCCACCACCGCGCCCCACCACCCACTGCCACCCTCCCCTCCCCACCCCCCTCCCCACCCCCCTCCCTCACGAAAGGAACGCTCCACCCGCATCCCCTTCCTTGATCGCCGCCGCTCATCGAAAGGATCGCTACTGCTATGTCCTTGAAACGACGACTAGGCGTGCTCGTCACGTCGATGGTCACGGCTCTGACAGGCGTCGCGCTACCGGTGCAAACCGCATCGGCGCATGAAGCGGCCACGGTGCTCGTGTTCTCCAAGACCGCGGGTTTCCGGCACGATTCGATCCCCGACGGGATCAAGGCGATCAAGGAACTGGGTGCGCAGAACCACTTCGGGGTCGAGGCCACCGAGGACGCGGCGGCCTTCACCGACGCGAACCTCAAGCGCTTCAACGCGGTGGTCTGGCTTTCCACCACCGGTGACGTGCTGAACGCGGAGCAGCAGGCCGCGTTCGAGCGGTACGTGAAGGGAGGCGGCGGGTACGTGGGCGTGCACGCCGCCTCCGACACCGAATACGACTGGCCTTGGTACGGCGAGCTGGTCGGCGCGTACTTCAAGTCCCATCCGCAGATCCAAAAGGCGAACGTCAAGGTCGAGGACCACGACCATGTGTCCACTGTGGACTTGCCGGAGACGTGGCCGCGGACGGATGAGTGGTACAACTACCGTGAGAACCCGCGCAGCAACGTCCACGTCCTGGCGAGCCTGGACGAGAAGAGCTACCAGCCCGGTGACGGCGCCATGGGCGATCACCCGATCGCCTGGTGCCACGAGAACTCCGGCGGCCGTTCCTGGTACACCGGCGGCGGGCACACCAAGGCGTCCTACGCCGAACCCGCCTTCCGCAAGCATCTGGCGGGCGGTATCAAGTACGCCACCAAGCTGAGCGCGGCCGGCTGCGACAAGCCTCAGGAAGCTCCGGTCGACGCGGACTTCGACCAGATCACCCTCGCCAAGGGTGAAGAGAAGACCGGCGAGCCGATCGCGCTCTCCGTGCTGCCCAACCGCGACGTCCTGCACACCTCACGCGACGGCCGTGTCTGGTACACCAGTTCCGGCGCCACCACGAAGCTGGCCGCGACGATCCCCGTCTACAACCACGACGAAGACGGCCTCCAGGGCGTCGCCATCGACCCGGACTTCGCGAAGAACCGCTGGGTGTACCTGTACTACGCGCCCAAGCTGAACACCCCTGCCGGTGACGCCCCGCAGAACGGCACCCCGGCGGACTTCGAACCGTTCAAGGGCTACAACCAACTATCGCGGTTCAAACTCACCACCGACAACAACCTCGACCTCGCCAGCGAGCAGAAGATCCTCCAGGTCCCGGCCGAACGCGGCATCTGCTGCCACGCCGGCGGCGAGATCGACTTCGACGCACAGGGCAACCTCTATCTGTCCACAGGGGACGATTCCAACCCGTTCTCTTCCGACGGGTTCACCCCGATCGACGAACGCGCCGACCGCAACCCGGTCTACGACGCGCAGCGCACCTCCGGCAACACCAACGACCTGCGCGGCAAGGTGCTGCGGATCAAGGTCGACGCCAAGGGCAAGTACACCGTCCCCAAGGGCAACCTGTTCCCGCGCGGCACGGCCAAGACCAAGCCCGAGATCTACGCGATGGGCTTCCGCAACCCGTTCCGGTTCGCCGTCGACCGCAAGACCGGCTGGATCCACCTCGCCGACTACGGCCCCGACGCGGGTGCGGCCGACCCCAAGCGCGGCCCCGGCGGCACGGTCGAGTTCAACCTGATCAAGAAGCCGGGCAACTTCGGCTGGCCGTACTGCGTCGGCGACAACCAGCCGTTCATCGATTACGACTTCGCCACCAAACAGTCCGGCGCCGCGTTCGACTGCGCCAAACCGAAGAACACCAGCCCGCGCAACACCGGGTTGACCGATCTGCCGCCGGTCGAGAAGGCGTGGATCCCCTACGACGGCGGTTCCGTTCCCGAGTTCGGCACCGGTCCCGAGTCGCCGATGGGCGGACCGGTCTACCAGTACGACGCGAAGAACCCGTCGCAGACCAAGTTCCCGGAGTACTTCAACGGCAAGACCTTCGCCTACGAATGGGAACGTAGCTGGATCAAGGAGATCACCGTCGGGCCGAACGGTGAACGCGGCGCCATCAAGCCCTTCTTCGACTCGATGGACCTCGTCCGCCCGATGAACGTCGAGTTCGGCCCGGACGGCGCGCTGTACGTCCTCGACTACGGCACCGGTTACTTCGGCGGCTCCAAGGAATCCGCCGTCTACCGCATCGACCACACCAAGGGCCGCCGGACGCCGGAGGTCAAGGTGGCCGCGGACAAGACGTCCGGACAGGCGCCGCTGACCGTGAAGTTCGACCCGGCCGGGACGAACGATCCCGACGGCCAGGCGCTGACCTACGCGTGGGACTTCGACGGCAACGGCACCACCGACTCCACCGAGGCCACCCCCGTTTCGCACACCTACGCCGCGAACGGCCAGTACACGGCGAAGCTCTCGGTCACCGACGCCACCGGGCTGACCGGGGCGGCGAGCGTGGTGGTCACCGTCGGCAACACCGCGCCGGTGGTCACGCTGAAGACGCCGGTCAACGGCAGTGTGTTCAGCTTCGGGGACACGGTCCCGTTCAAGGTCGAGGTCACCGACGCCGAGGACGACCCGATCGACTGCTCGAAGGTCACCGTCGAGTACGTCCTCGGCCACGAGGGACACGGGCATCCGCTCAGCCGCGCGACCGGCTGTGAAGGCACCATCTCCACCCCCGCCGACGAAGGACACGGCGCGGACGCCAACGTCTTCGGCGTCATCAACGCCAGCTACACCGACAACGGCGCCAACGGTGTCCCGGCGCTGACCGGCGAGGCGGAGTCCCTCCTGCAGCCCAAGCTGAAGCAGGCCGAGTTCTACACGCAGTCCAGCGGGATCGAGGTCGTCGGGCACGACGGCGCCAGTGGCGGCAAACGCGTCGGCCACATCGAATCCGGTGACTGGATCAAGTTCGACCCGGTGAACCTCGTGGGTGTCCGCGGCATCGGCTACCGGGTCTCCTCCGGCGGCGCGGGCGGCACGATCGAGGTCCGATCGGGCGCGGTGGACGGGCCGCTGGTCCAGACGGTCGCCGTCGCCAACACCGGCGGCTGGGACACCTATGCCGACATCCCGGCGTCCGCCATCACCGACCCCGGCGGCACCGGCCCGTTGTTCCTCGTGTTCAAGGGCGGTTCCGGCGGCTTGTTCGACGTAGACGCGATCACCTTCGAGGAGCAAGCATGAGCCGTCCGATCACGCTGTTCACCGGCCAGTGGGCGGATCTGCCGTTCACCGAGGTGTGCAGGCTCGCGAGCGAATGGGGCTACGACGGCCTCGAGATCGCGTGTTCCGGCGACCATTTCGAGGTCGACCGCGCACTGTCCGAAGAGGACTATGTGCCCGGTCGCCTGAAGCTGCTCGCCGAGCACGGCCTCAAGGTGTGGGCCATCTCCAACCACCTCGTCGGCCAAGCCGTGTGTGACGATCCGATCGACGAACGCCACCAGGCCATCATCCCGTCCAGGGTGTGGGGCGACGGTGAACCGGAAGGCGTCCGGCAGCGGGCGGCGAACGAAATGGCCGACACCGCCCGCGCGGCGGCGAAACTCGGTGTGGACACGGTGATCGGCTTCACCGGTTCGAAGACGTGGAAGTACGTCGCGATGTTCCCGCCGGTGTCGCAGGCGGTCATCGACGACGGCTACACCGACTTCGCGAACCGCTGGAACCCGATCCTCGACGTCTTCGACGAGGTAGGCGTGCGGTTCGCCCACGAGGTACACCCGTCGGAGATCGCGTACGACTACTGGACCACGAAACGTGCGCTCGAAGCTGTCGGCGACCGTCCGGCATTCGGGCTCAATTGGGATCCTTCGCATTTCATCTGGCAGGACCTCGACCCGGTCGGCTTCATCCTCGACTTCGCCGACCGGATCTACCACGTGGACTGCAAGGACACCAGGAAGCGGTTCGACGGACGGAACGGACGGCTCGGCTCGCATCTCCCCTGGGGAGATCCCCGACGCGGCTGGGACTTCGTTTCGACCGGGCACGGCGACGTGCCTTGGGAGGACTGCTTCCGCGCACTGAATTCGATCGGCTACGCCGGTCCGATCTCGGTGGAGTGGGAGGACGCCGGCATGGACCGGCTCCGGGGCGCGGCGGAGGCCGTGACCTTTCTGCGGGGGCTCCTGTTCGACAAGCCGTCGGCGGCCTTCGACGCGGCTTTCAGCAACCAGAAGTGAGGGCGGTTTCATGTGCGGTGAAGAAGCTGAGCAGTTCCACTCTCGACGGGCGCTCCTGCGCGGCGCGGCGACGGCGGCGGTCGCGGTCGGCGCGGCGGTAGCCCTGCCGAGCGTCGCCACTGCGGCCACTGAGGGAGCCGGCCACCACGGTCGGGGCCGGGTCCCGGTGGAGAAGATCAGCATCCAGCTCTACTCCCTGCGCACCGCGTTGCAGGCCGATCTGCCGGGAACGCTGTCCGCGCTGGCGGACATCGGCTACCGGAAGGTCGAACTGGCGGGCACCTACGGCCGCTCGGCCGAAGAGTTCCGCGGTCTGCTGGACAAGAACCACATCAAGGCGACGTCCACGCACACCGGCATCGACGGTGACCTCGACAAGACCATCGCGGACGCGAAGGTCCTCGGGAACACCCGCGCCAACGTGCCGTGGGCGAACTTCGACACCATCGACGGCTGGAAGCAGTTCGCCGGCCGGATGGACACGGCGGCGCGGAAGTTCCGCCAGGCCGGTATCCCGCTCGGCTACCACAACCACGCGCACGAGTTCGCGCCCATCGACGGCGTGCGCCCGTACGACGTGCTCACCAGGTACACGAACCCGCGTTACGTGCACTTGGAGATCGACCTGTTCTGGGCGGTGGAAGGCGGGATGGACCCGGTTTCGCTGTACCGGCGGCACTGCCCGCGTGTGGTGCAGTACCACGTCAAGGACCGGACCGCGGACGGGCAGATGGTCGACCCCGGCAAGGGCGTCATCGACTTCCCGCGCATCTTCTCCCACACCCGTCCCCACCTCGCCGAGTACATCGTCGAGCACGACAACCCCACGGATCCCCTGAGCACCGCCCAGACCGGATTCACCTATCTCCGTAACGTCCGCTTCTAGCTGGGGAATCCACAATGGACAAGAACAAACGCGGGCTGTCCCGCAGATCGATGCTCGCGGGCACCGCGGCCGGGGTCATCGCCCCGGTCGTGGTGAGCGCGAGCGCCGGTTCGGCACCGGCCGCCGCGGCCGGGATGACCCGCGACATCACCGTCTACGCCGACTACGTTCCCGGCTCGACCCGGGTCGGTTACGGGCTCGAGCCCGGCAAGCCGACGATCCCCGGGCCGCTCCTGGAGTGCTACGAGGGCGACACGCTGGTGATCGAGCTGGTCAACAACACCGACCAGCGGCTCTCGATCCACCCGCACGGCGTCAACTACGACACGAAGTCGGACGGTTCGCCGTTCAACGACTCCTTCAACAAGCCCTACGAGACCAAGACCTACACCTGGAAGACCCGGACGGCCTACCAGGCGGCGAACGGTTTCTGGATGCCCGGCAGCGCGGGGTACTGGCACTACCACGACCACGCGTTCGGCGGCGACCACGGCACCGTGGGCCTGATGAAGGGCCTGTACGGCGGCCTGATCGTGCGCAAACGCGGCGATCTGCTGCCCAGCAAGCAGTTCACCGTGGTGTTCACCGAAATGTGGATCAACCACCAGGTCGCCCCGAACACGCCGATCTTCGAGGCGAACCTCGGCGAACGCGTCGAGTTCATCTGCATCGGGCACGGCAACCTGATGCACACCTTCCACCTGCACGCGCACCGCTGGGCGGACACCCGCACCGGCATGCTCACCAGCGCGACCGACAACGCTCCGATCCTCGACAACAAGACCCTCGACCCGGGCAACTCCTTCGGGTTCCAGGTGATCGCCGGCGACGGCGTCGGGCCGGG
Organism: Amycolatopsis sp. NPDC052450; assembly: GCF_044547565.1. Classification (NCBI taxonomy): domain Bacteria; kingdom Bacillati; phylum Actinomycetota; class Actinomycetes; order Pseudonocardiales; family Pseudonocardiaceae; genus Amycolatopsis; species Amycolatopsis sp. NPDC052450. The sequence goes on from NZ_JBIUAQ010000009.1 coordinate 200,380, forward strand.
CGCGTGGATGTACCACTGCCACGTCCAGCAGCACTCGGACGACGGCATGTCCGGGGTGTTCCTGGTCCGCAACGCCGACGGCGGGATGCCCGCGGGCGCCCAGGAAGCGATCGACCGCTTCAAGGGACATCAGCACCCGACGTCCACTCCGGACGCCACCGGCGCTTCGGCCCACCACCACTAGACTTGAAAGGAGCGAGAACTTGAGACGAGTATTTTCGCAACGTCGGCTCCGCAGACGGTCATTGGCCGCGCTCGCGGTCGGCGCCGTCGTCACCTCGGGGCTTCCGCTGGCCATCGCACCGGTGACCGCCGAAGCCGCGACGAACGTCCCGATCAACGTCCTGGTCTTCCACGGCACCGCCGCGGACCAGAAGGACCCCGTCCTGCGCGCCACGGACGCGATCGCGAGCCTCGGCCAGGCGAACGGCATCTCGGTTTCGTCCTCTTCGGACCCCGCGGTGTTCACGCAGGCCAATCTCGCGAAGTACCGCGGCGTCGTTTTCCTGTCCGCGCAAGGCATCACGCTGAACCGCGACCAGGAAACCTCGCTGCAGGCCTACATGAAGGCGGGCGGCGGCTTCCTCGGCCTCTCCGACGCCGCGCGGGCCCAGGACGGTTCGCAGTGGTTCTCGGGGCTGATCGGTGCCCGTCCGGTGGGGGCGCGTCCCACGCCGGAGGCGGTCGCCTCGGTCACCGCGAGCGCGGAGAACCCGCCCAACGAGAGCAAGGAAAAGCTCGCCGACAACAACGAGAACACCAAATGGCTGACCTTCTCCCCGACCGGTTGGGTCGCCTACAAGATGGCCGCCCCGGTCGCCGTCAGCAGCTACGACCTCGTCTCGGCGAACGACTTCCCCGGCCGTAACCCGAAGAACTGGACCCTGCAGGGTTCCAACGACGGCACCACCTGGACCGATCTGGACACCCGGACCAACGAGGTGTTCACCGACACGTTCCAGAGCCGCAAGTTCACCTTCGCCAACACCACGGCGTACGCGAACTACCGGCTGCACATCACCGCCAACGCTGGTGACCCGCTCATCCAGCTGGCCGATTGGAAGCTGTACAAGGACAACTCGACCACTCCGCCGCCGCCGGAGAGCCCGCCGGCCGAGGCCACGGTCGACGTCCTCGACAAGGCGAACCCGGCCACGGCGGGCCTCCCGCAGAAGTGGGTCCGCACCGACCGGTGGCTCAACTGGGAGGTCAACCCGGTCGGCACCGTGCACACGGTCGCGCAGGTCGAGGAATCGACCTACAAGCCGGGTGTCGGCGCGAACGGCGCCTTCCACCCGATCTCGTGGTGCCGTGACTACGACGGCGGCCGCTCCTTCTACACCGGGATGGGCCGGACCGAGGCGAGCTACGGCGAAGCCCAGTTCCGTAGCCACATCCTCGGCGCGCTGAAGTGGACCACCGGCATGGTGCGCGGTGACTGCAAGGCGGGCATCGCGGCCAACTACAAGGTCGAACGCTTGACCGGGATCAACCAGACCGGTCAGCTCGACCAGATGGGCGAGCCGCACGGCCTCACCATCGCGCCGAACGGCCGGGTCTTCTACATCGGCCGCGCAGCCTGCGCCGGCAACGTGGTGCCCGCGCCGAACGACTGGACCAACCCCGAGATCGGCGCCGGCTGCGGCACGATCCACCAGTGGGACCCGGTCACCAAGAAGCCGAAGCTGCTCACCACGCTGAAGGTGATGGGCAACCGGGGCAGCGGCGACGAACTGGTCAAGAACGAGGAAGGCCTCCTCGGTCTCGTGCTGGACCCGAAGTTCAGCGAGAACGGCTTCATGTACGCCTACTGGATGCCGCACGCGTCGGTCGACATCGACAAGCGGATCGGCAAGCGCACGGTCTCGCGGTTCACCTACGACCTGAAGAACCAGACGCTGGACCAGGCGACTCGCAAGGATCTGCTGTCGTGGGACGTCCAGGTCCACAGCTGCTGCCACGCCGGCGGCGGGATGGACTTCGATAAGGACGGGAACCTCTACATCGGTTCCGGTGACAGCAACTCGTCGCAGGGCTCCAACGGGTACTCCGGCAACAACTGGACCCAGGACTACAAGGGCGTCTCGTTCCAGGACGCGCGCCGCACCTCCGGTAACACCAACGATCTCAACGGCAAGATCCTGCGGATCCACCCCGAGGCCGACGGTACCTACACCAACCCGGCGGGCAACCTGTTCCCCGAGGCGAACGACCCCGGGAACAAGACCAGGCCCGAGATCTACGTGATGGGCGTGCGGAACATCTCGCGTCTGCAAGTCGACAAGAAGACCAACTGGCTGACCGCCGCGTGGGTCGGCCCGGACGCGACGTCGCCGAGCCCGGAACTCGGCCCGGCCAAGTACGAGACCGCCACGATCATCACCGAGGCGGGCAACCACGGCTGGCCGTACTGCATGGGCGACAAGCAGCCGTACCGTGACCGCAGCAGCACCGACGCCGCGGTGCTCACCGGTTGGTACGACTGCGACAACCCGGTCAACACCTCGCCGCGCAACACCGGACTGGTGAATCTGCCGCCGGTCAAGAAGAACATGATCTGGTACTCGCCGGACGGCGGCGGACCGGTGTTCCCCAACCGGCCCAACAGTTCCGTCCCGACGTACAACGCGGCCGAGGCCACCTACACGCAGCCCTACCTCAAGGGCGGCGGCCAGGCGGTCATGACCGGGCCGACGTACCACCGCGAACTGGTCAACACCACCAGCGGGGTCGCGTGGCCGTCGTACTGGAACGACAAGTGGTTCATCGGTGACCAGAGCAACGGGCAGAACCGGATCGCGGTCACCGTCGACCCGAACGGCGTCCCGAAGCAGGATCCGCCGCTGTTCGCCGAGACCGTGCGGCAGATCATCCCGACCGGTGGTGGCGACACCAAGCTGAACCAGTGGATGGACGCCAAGTTCGGGCCGGACGGCGCGCTGTACGTGCTCGACTACGGTGGCGGCTTCTTCACCCTGACCAACAACCAGAAGCTGCTGAAGATCAGCTACACCGGCGGCGAGGCGACCCCGTCCGCGGCCGCGATGTCGACGATGGTGCAGAACAAACCGCTCACCGCGGCCTTCACCGGGTCGAAGTCCGGCGGCGTCTCCTACAAGTGGGAGTTCGGCGACGGCACGATCTCGACGCAGCCCGACCCGCGGCACACCTACCCCCGCACCGGGCTGTACACCGCCAAGCTGACCGTGACCTATGCGAACGGCGAGACGGTGACCGCACGGAACTCGGTGAGCGTCGGGTGTCTCGTGGCGGATTCCAGCGCCACGGTGACCATCGGTGACACCGACACCGGGGTGACCAACCGGAACGCCGGTGGCGGCTGCACGGTCGACGACATGATTGACGACGAGAGCACATGGACCTCCCACGCCGGTTTCGTCAACCACGTCACCCAGGCCGTGGACCGGCTTGGCGATCTCGGCGTGCTGAACGCGGCCGAGTCGGACAAGATCAACGCCGCGGCCGCCGCGTCGCCCATCGGCAACAAGGGCGTCACCGGCTACGACGCGATCTACGACGGCACGCCCGAATCGTTCCGCAACTGGTCGCAGGCGCCGTCCGGGCAGTTCGCCATCCAGCCGGACGGGTCACTGCGACCGTCGGGCGGACTGGGCATGCTGTGGTACTCCGCACGGCAGTTCGGCAACTTCTCGGTGAAGCTGCAGTTCAAGGACATCGCGCCGACGAGCAGTGCCAACAGCGGCGTGTTCGTCCGGTTCCCGGATCCGCGCACGCCGGTGGAGCAGCGTCCGCCGGGCAGCTGCGGCACCGTCGGTTCCGCGAAGACGTCGCAGGCATGGGTCGCTATCTACTGCGGCCACGAGGTCCAGCTGTACGACGGTGCCACCGGTGAACCGCAGAAGACCGGGTCGATCTACAACTTCGACCCGCGGCCGCTGGACCAGGCGGGCGTGAAGCCGAAGGGGACCTGGAACGAGTACGAGGTCAAGGTCGTCGGGCAGAAGTACACGATCATCCGCAACGGTGTCGTGATCAACGAGTTCGAGAACGCGCCGGGGATCAACTCGTCGCGGGCGGGCGACCCGTCGACCGACTTCCGGCAGTTCGTCAGCGGGTTCATCGGTCTGCAGAACCACGGTGACAACGACCTGATGGAGTTCCGCAACATCCGGGTGCGGCAGCTGTAGCGCGAAAGCCGGCCGGGCGCGCGGGTTTCGCGTGCCCGGCCGGTGTCCCCTGTACGGAAGGTTTCCCTGCGATGTCCCCAAGAACCCTCGTCGTGGCCCTGGTGGCCGCGACGCTCGCGCTGGCGGGCCTGGTGTTACCGGCCTCGTCCACCCCTGCCTCCGCCGCCCCCGTCCAGACCCTGGAATGGACCGCGGGCGACAGCACCGACCACTACCTCAGCGCGCCCACCACCGCGGTGGCCGGCGAGACCACGATCCTGTTCAAGAACACCGAAGCGCTCGGCTCGACGATGTCGCACACGCTCACGTTCGACACGTCGACGCCGGGCTACAACCACGACGTCAACCTCAATATCCTCGCCAACCCCTATGACGAGAAGAACGGCGAGCACCAGGCGACCGTGACGCTGACCCCGGGGAAGTACCGGTTCTACTGCACGATCCAGGGACACAGCAAGATGTTCGGCGAGTTCGTCGTCACCGACGGCGGCGGCGCCGACACCACCCCGCCGACGGTGACCGCGAACGTCACCGGCACCAAGGACACCGCCGGGAACTACGTCGGTTCCGCCACGGTGAACCTGGCCGCTTCGGACAGCCAGTCCGGTGTGGACAAGGTCGAATACCAGCTCGACGGCGCTGCCTGGACGGCCTACACCGCACCGGTGGCGGTCTCCGCCGCCGGCGCGCACATGGTCCACTACCGCGCTTCCGACAAGGCGGGAAACGTTTCACCGGAAGGGATGTCGTCGTTCACCGTCGTCACAGGGCAGCCCGGTGACACGACTCCGCCGACGGTGACTTCCGAGGTGACTGGAACCAAGGACACCGCGGGCAACTACCTCGACACGGCCACCGTGAAGCTCACCGCGACCGATGGCGACACTGGCGGCACCGGCGTCGACAAGGTCGAGTACAAAGTGGACGAGGGCGCGTGGACCGCGTACACCGCTCCGGTCGCGGTCTCCGCACCGGGCATGCACATGGTCCACTACCGCGCTTCGGACAAGGCGGGCAACGTCTCGCCGGAGGGCATGGCGCACTTCACGATCGTCAGCAGTGACACCACCGCGCCGACGGTGACCGCCGAAGTGACCGGGACCAAGGACACCGCCGGGAACTACGTCGGCAAGGCGACCGTGACCCTCACGGCGACCGACGCCGGTTCGGGTGTCGGCAAGGTCGAGTACCAGTTGGACGGTGGCCCGTGGCTGGCGTACTCGGCGCCGCTCGCGCTCACCGTCGTCGGCGCGCACACGGTGAAGTACCGCGCCACCGACAAGGCGGGCAACGTCTCGGCGGAAGGCACGGCGACGTTCACCATCGTCGAAGGCGACGACAGCACCGCGCCCGCCGTTTCGGTGGTGGTGAGCGGTGACCTGGACGGAAGCTGGTCCTACATCGAGGACGCGACCATCAACCTGACCGCGACCGACACCGGATCCGGCGTCGACAAGATCGAGTACAAATTGGACGGTGGAGCCTGGACGGTCTACACCGCGCCGGTGAAGGTGACCGCGCTCGGCACGCACACACTGGCGTACCGCGCCTCGGACAAGGCGGGCAACGTCTCGGCGGAACAGGGCGGCGCGTTCACCATCGTCGGCCCGCCGCCTGGCCCGGACGCCTGCCCGGACTCCGACGTCCGTGACACCGTGATCCTCGGCACGGCGGACAGCCAGGTCGAGAACCGCGACACCGGCAACGGCTGCACGATCAACGACGTGATCGACGACGAGTCGGACTATTCGTCGAACGATCAGTTCGTGACCTACGTGCGTGCCGTGACGCAGGAACTCCTCGACGGCGAGGCCATCTCGTCCGACGAGCGGAACCTGATCGTCACGGCGGCCATCGACTCCGGCATCGGCGGCTCGACCGCGGAGCCGGAACCCCAGAAGAAGCCGGAGACGAAGAACCCCGGCATGAAGAAGACCGTGAAGACGCCTATCCGGGACGTCTGAGCCGGATGCGGTTACCTTTCTCGCGTCGCGCTCGTCATGTCCATGACGGGTTCGGCGCGAGAAAGGTATCGACATGACCGGTGAAGCCCTGGCCAGCGCGTTCGAGGAGCAGCGCGGGCGTCTGGTGGCCGTGGCACACCGGATGCTCGGTTCGCGCGCGGACGCCGAGGACGCCGTCCAGGAGGCCTGGCTGCGGCTGGCCCGCCAGGACGCCGACACGATCGACAACCTGTCCGGCTGGCTGACCACCGTCGTCGGCCGCGTCTGCATCGACCTCCTGCGGTCCCGCAAGACCCGCCCCGAGGATTCCTACGAGGAGCCGCCCGAGCTGCTCGTACTCGAGGACTCGCCGGAAGAGGACGCGCTGCTCGCCGAATCGGTCGGTGTGGCGCTGGTGGTGGTGCTCGACACCCTCGGCCCGGCCGAGCGGCTGGCGTTCGTCCTGCACGATCTGTTCGGGGTGCCGTTCGCCGAGGTCGGCGAGGTCCTCGGCAAATCCGCCGACGCGGCCAAGATGCTCGCCAGCCGGGCCCGCCGGAAGGTCCGGGGACAGCGCCCGGCCGACGAGCCGCGGCAACGCGCTGTCGTCGAGGCGTTTCTCGCTGCCGCGCGCGAGGGAGACTTCGACGGTCTGATCGAAGTGCTCGACCCCGACGTGACGTGGCGTTCGCGGAGCAGGCACGGCGAGGTCGTGCGGCTCGGTGCGGCCGAGGTGGCCACGCGGGTCCAACGCGGGGCGCGCGCCGCCGTCACCACCCGTCCCGCGCTGGTCGACGGCAAGGCGGGGATCGTGTCGTGGAGCAAGACCGGCAAGCTGCTCGGCGTGATGTCCTGCACCATCGTCGACGGCCGCATCGTCGAAATCGAGTCCGTGAGTGACCCGCGTCGCCTCGCGGCCATGGGTGTTACCTCTCGGGAGTCCTCCTCGTCGAAGTAAGTGAACACCGACGAGAAGGAGAAATCCCATGCAGGCACGGCTCGAATTCCTCAAGACCGCTCTCGCGCCGAAGCTGGTGAAGCACCTCGTTTCAGCCGCGAAGGTCGTCGACAGCAGCGAACTTCCTTTGGCGACAAGGGAACTGGTGAACATCCGGGCCAGCCAGATCAACGGCTGCTCGGGCTGCCTCGACATGCACACCAAGGACGCGGCGCACGCGGGGGAGACCACGACCCGGCTGAACCTGATCGCGTGCTGGCGCGAGGCGACGGTCTTCACCGAGGCCGAACGCGCCGCGCTGGAGCTCACCGAGCAGGGTTGCCGTCTAGCCGACAGCGCCGGTGTCACCGATGAAGCGTGGGCGGCCGCCGCCAAGTACTACGACGACGAACAGCTCGTGGCGCTGGTGACCCAGATCGCGCTCATCAACGCCTTCAACCGGCTGAACGTCATCACCCGGCAGCCGGCGGGCGACTACACGCCCGGCCAGTTCGCGGGGCATTGATGGACACCGCACTGTGGATCGTCGCCTGGCTGCTTGCCGTCATGTATCTCGTGTCCGGCGTCGGGAAACTGTTCCTGCAACGGGAAAAGATCGCCGGAGTGGCGTCGGCCGCGGGCTGGGTGCTGGATTTCGGCCCGGGCACCGTGAAGTTCATCGGGCTGGTCGAGATCCTGGGCGCGGTCGGCCTGATCCTGCCCGCGCTGCTCGACATCGCGCCGGAACTGGTGCCGCTGGCCGCACTGGGGCTGGCGCTGGTCATGGCGGGCGCCGTGGTCGTGCGGCTGCGCCGCCGCGAGCCCATGGTCGCGCTGCTGGATCTCGCGTACCTCGCGCTGTGCGCTTTCGTCGCCATCGGACGCGCCTGACACGCGTGAAGGCCCCCTTCCCTCGGCTCAGCTGAGGGAAGGGGGCCTTCACGCGGATTCAGCTCAGGTGCGCTGCTTCGCCCGTCCGAGGATACGACGGCGGCCGTGGCCGTTCGTGCGTTCTTCGTGCAGTTCCTTCAGCGACAGCATCATCGCGTCTTCCTGCTTCATCAGCGGGTCGTTGCGCAGGTCCTTCCAGACCGACACGCACAACCCGACCATCACGAACACGAACGGCACCGCGATCAGGATGGTGAGATTCTGCAGACCGGTCAGCGCCTTGTTCCCGCCGACCAGCAGCATCACCGCCGCGACGGCGCCCATCAGCACGCCCCAGAAGATCACGACGGTCTTCTTCGGATGCACACTTCCGCGCTGGGACAAGGTACCCATCACCACCGACGCCGCGTCCGCACCGGAGACGAAGAAGATGGACACCAGGATCATCACCAGGATGGCGATCGGGAGGAACCACGGCAGGGTCTCGAGCAGTTCGAACGTCGCCGACTGGGCACTGCCCGCGCCCGCGATGTCCGTCCCCGCTCGCTGCCTGCTGATCGCCGCGCCACCGAAGATCGCGAACCAGATCAGGCTCACGATGCTCGGGATCGCGATGACCCCGAAGATGAACTGCCGGATCGTGCGGCCGCGCGAGATCCGCGCGATGAACATGCCCACGAAGGGCGTCCACGAGATCCACCACGCCCAGTAGAAGACCGTCCAGCCGCCGAGCCAGGTCTGCATCTCCGCGCCACCGGTCATCCCGGTGCGGCCGGACATCTCGGCCAGCTCACGGAAGTAGTCGCCGATCGCGCCCGGCACGATGTTGAGGATCAGCACGGTCGGCCCGACCACCAGCACGAACACCGCGAGCACCGCGGCGAGCACCATGTTGATGTTGGACAGCCACTGGATCCCCTTGGCCACCCCGGAAACCGCCGAAGCGATGAACGCGATGGTGAGGATCGCGATGATCGCGACCAGCAGGCCCTTGCCGGGGTCGTCGATCCAGCCGACGGCGCCCATCCCGCCACCGACCTGCAGCGCGCCGAGGCCGAGTGACGCGGCCGAACCGAACAGGGTGGCGAAGATCGCCATGATGTCGATCGCCTTGCCCAGCGGGCCTTCGGTGCGCCGCTTGCCGATCAGCGGCGCGAACACCGAACTGATCAGCTGGGTGCGGCCCTTGCGGAAGGTGCTGTAGGCGATCGCGAGACCGACCACCGCGTAGATCGCCCACGGGTGCACGGTCCAGTGGAACAACGTCGTCGCCATCGCGGTGTGGACGGCTTCGTCGGAATTCGGGGCCGCGGTGCCCGGAGGCGGGCTCGCGAGGTGGGAGACCGGTTCGTACACCCCGAAGAACATCAGGCCGATGCCCATGCCGGCGCTGAACATCATCGCGATCCACGACGACGTCCGGAATTCGGGCAGTTCCTTGTCCCCGCCCAGCGGGATCCGGCCGTAGCGGCTTATGGCCAGACAGACCGCGAAGAGCACGAAACCGCTCGCTGTCAGCACGAAAGCCCAGCCGCCGTACGGGATCACGGCGTCGTTCAACAGAGTCGACGCGACACTCGCGAGGTTCTCCGGCGCCAGCACACCCCAGACGATGATCGCGAGCGCGAGTGCCGCGGCCACCCCGAAAACGGTCCGGTCGGTCTCGGCGGGGCGTTCGGAGGCGAGGTCGAGGGGGACGTGCTCATCGGGCGGATGGCCCGGGCCTGTCGTATCCGGTGCGTGGGCGAGGTCCGCCGCGGTCTCCGCGCCTACCTCTTCTGCCGCTTGTTTACCGTCCTGCGAACTCATGTTCAGCCACGCGCCGATGACAGCGCGATCTCCTTCCGCCCGAGTTAACCCGTTTGCACCACTGCACCCTAACCAGAAAACTGGTAACCGGCAGAAAATGCGGCGGAAGAGGTTTAAACCGGTATATGCGGTTTGACCTCGGGGGATGCGGGCTCCGTCATCGGCCCCGGCGGGGAACGTGTCTCTCGTGACACCGGGTCATCGACAGCGTGGCCTTCGAAGGTGACTTTCAAACTGTGGCGCCACCCCTCCAGAAGGGCCTGCTGAGCGGGTCACCACCGGCGACGTCCGGGCGTCCCTGTCGCGCGTGGTTGCGGTTCAGGAGGTAGGTGACGAGGGCGATCAGGGCGAGAGTGACGATGATTGCGGTCATGGCAGTAAGTTTGCGCCGCGAGACATCCTGCCAGAAGTGGCAGTTCTGTCGTTGTGCGTCAAGATCCTGCCAGCTATGCTCTGGCCATGCTGAAGAGCGTCGCCGTGGTACTGCTGGACGACTTCGCCCCCTTCGAGTTCGGTGTCGTCTGCGAGGTGTTCGGCTACGACCGCACCGACGACGGAGTGCCCCAGCTCGACTTCCGCGTGTGCGGGGAGCGGGCGGGAGACCCACTCAGCCTCGGTCACGGCGTCAAGGTGACCCCGGAACACGGTCTCGAAGCGACTGAGGACGCGGACCTCGTCGTCGTCCCCGCCTGTGACGTACGCGACGAGTATCCGCCGGCCGTCCTCGACGCGCTTCGCGCCGTTTCGGCGCGGGGAGCCACGCTGCTTTCGGTCTGCACCGGCGCTTTCGTACTGGGCGCCGCCGGCCTGCTCGACGGGCGGCGCTGCACGAACCACTGGCGGCACAGCACCAGGTTCCGGAACCGGTTCCCGTCGGCGCGGCTGGATCCGGACGTCCTCTTCGTCGACGACGGCGACATCATCACCAGCGCCGGAACGGCCGCGGGCATCGACGCCTGCCTGCATCTGGTCCGGCGCGAACTCGGCTCCGCCGCGGCCACCGCGATCGCCCGGCGCATGGTGGTGCCGCCGCAGCGTGAAGGCGGGCAACGCCAGTTCGTCGAGGTGCCGATCCCGGAGTGCACCGGCGACAGCCTCCAGCCGGTGCTCACCTGGATGCTCGACACCATCGCCCACGACCACTCCGTCGCCGATCTCGCCCGCCGGGCACGGATGTCCGAGCGCACCTTCGCCCGCAAGTTCGTCGCCGAGACGGGCACCACCCCGCACCGATGGCTTTCGACGCAACGGGTCCTGCACGCGAGGTCCCTGCTGGAAGAGACGACGATGGGCATCGACGAGGTCGCGCGCCGCTGCGGTTTCGGCTCGGGAGCCTTGCTGCGCCACCATTTCCACAAGGTCGTCGGGGTCTCCCCGCAGGACTACCGCCGGACCTTCGCGCCTCAGCGCGTCTGAAGGTCTCCCGTCAGAGGGTGAACACGGTGACGTATTCCGCGTCCCGCACGACGTAGCCGAACCGGGTACGGAGTTCGCGGACGACCGCCCGCATGTGTTCGGCGCCGTAGACCACGCCGATCGTCACCGGTTCGTGCCCGCGCTGTTCGTGCAGTCCGGCCAGCGCGTCCACGAGGAGTTTGTCGCGGCTGCCGACGACCAGGTCGTCGAATTCGGGCATGGCCTCGGCAGAATCGACCCAGGAGTCGTCTTCGTCGTCGACGGTCATGAACCGCGCCAACATGCCGCGCGTGCCGAAGCCCCGCAGGAACGTGCCCAGTGCCGGCGCCAGGAGGGACACCATCAGCCGGTCACCGAGCGGGATGCGGCGCCAGCCCTCGGAGAACGCCTGACCGTCGAGGTCGGGACGGATCGTCGGCACGGTGAAGGTGCCGGCCTTCAGGTCCTGCACCACGAGTCCGAGACGTTTGTTCCGTGCCGCCAGCCGATAACCCGCGGTCAACCGGGACACCGATCCGGTGTCACCGACTCCCTCGGCCACCACCACGTCACAGTCGTTCGCCTGCCGCCGGACCGCGTCGAAGTAGGCCTGCGTTCCGAGGTGCACCATGGGGAACAACCGGAAGCGAAGCGCCGATCCCTTGGCGCGAAGGGTCAGCACGACGGCGCGGACACCCAATTCGTTCACCACGATGATCTCCATGGCACCTCCTCCCTGTGCTGGGAGAACGCGCCGTGGGGCCGGAAGGTTGCCCCGGGCTAGTCCTTCGGTGCCTTGTTGAAGAAGCCGAGGGACTGGGCGAAGGCCGCTGCGCCCACCATCACGACGCCCGGCAAGGTCTTGACCCAGAAGGCGTCCGCGCCGAGCGAGACCAGCAACGCGATCATTCCGCCGCCCAGTACGAGCAGTACGAGCGCTCCCAGTAAGACGCGGGGCTTCGAGACCATGCTTCCTCCAAAGTGAGTTCGGAAGAGCAAGCCTCACGATGGCGCCAAGCCGAGGCGAGGTCATTTTTACCGCGCCGGGAGGCTGTGGTGCGGCAGGGCCGGGCTGTCGCGTGGTCTCCGGCTTGTGCGGTAGCGGAGATGGGCCAGGCTGCGCGGGGAACGTGCCGCCGCCTTGTCAACGTCGAGTTCCGCGCCGTATCGGCTCTCGCGCGGCGAACCGTGTGAGAGCCGGGGTGAGTGAAGCGGTACTCGTCCTTGCCGAGGCGAACCTGACTGACCAGCGTGCGCCATGGGTGCCCGTCCAGCCTCACCTTGCTCCCTTCCTCGGTGGAATCGGGCCTTCAAGGGGCCTTGTGACCACCGAGTTTGCGCCGAAACCGAATCCGGGCATACGATCAGGGCAGTCGTACAGGACGAACGCCCTAGGAGGCGACGATGGCAGGATCCCCGGCGGCGGAACGCGGTCAGGCCGTGCGGCGGCGGTTGCTCGAAGCGGCCGTCGCGCTTGTGCCCGAACTCGGCTGGTCCGCGGTCAGCACCCGCATCCTCGCCGACCGCGCGGGTGTCACGCCGAGCGTCGTGCACTACCACTTCCCCTCGCTGCAGGCCTTGCTGATCGAGGCTGTACTGGGGGCGATGCACGAGGTCGCCGTCGCCTTCGAGCCGGCGCTGGAAACCGTCGAGACGCCCGAAGACGCGGTGGACGCGCTGCTGGCGTCGGTCGGCGAGTACTCCGGCACCGACCCGATGTCGTTGCTGTTCGCCGAGGCGTACCTCACCGCGACCCGCGACGACACCTTGCGCGAGGGCATCCGCGAAATCCTCGCCGGTATGCGCACCCGATTCGGCGGCTGGCTGGCGGAGCACGGCGTGGCCGATGCCGAAGACACGGCCGCGGTGCTTTTCGCCGCCGTGGACGGGCTTCTGCTGCATCGGGCGCTCGGCCCGGAGCTCGGCCGCGACATCTCTCCGTCCGTCCTGCGCAGGCTGGTCGGCTGAACCGAAAGGGAGGAACCCCGATGAAGGTGGCGATCTGCGGAGCCGGGATCACCGGTCTGGCGCTGGCGCACCGGCTCGCGGCGTCGGACGTCGAGGTCGTGGTGCTGGAACGTGCCACGGGACCGCGGGAACAGGGCTACATGATCGATTTCTTCGGCCCCGGCTTCGACGCGGTCGAGGAGATGGGCCTGCTGCCTCAGGTCGAAGACGTCGCATACCAAGTGAACGAAGCGAGCTTGCTGGACGACCGTGGCCGCCGCCGGGCGGCGATCGACTACGTCCAGTTCGCCAAGTCGGTGCGTGGCAGGCTCCGCAGCATCATGCGCCCCGACCTGGAACGCGTCTTGCGTACGACGCTTCCGTCCACAGTGGACCTCCGGTTCGGTGCCGGCGTCACAGGCGTCGATGACCTCGGTGACCGCGTACGGATCACCCTGGCGGACGGCGAAACGCTCGAAGCCGACCTGTTGGTCGGTGCCGACGGAATCCATTCGACCGTGCGACGGCTCGTCTTCGGTGACGAGAGCCGCTACTTGCGCTACCTCGGTTTCCACACGGCGGCCTTCGTCTTCGAGGACGCGGAGATCCGCGCGCAGGTGGGGGAGCGGTTCTGTCTGACCGACACCATCGGAAGGCAGATGGGCTTCTACGGTCTCCGCGACGGCAGACTCGCGGCGTTCGCCGTACACCGCACGACCGATCCGGCCCTGCCCGACGACGCGCGAGCGGCACTCCGCGCGAACTACAGCTCGCTCGGCTGGGCGGCCCCCAAGGCCCTCGATCTCTGCCCGCCTCCCCGCGAGGTGTACTACGACCAGGTCGCTCAGATCGAGATGCCGTCCTGGAGCCGCGGCCGGGTCGTCCTCGTCGGCGATTCCTGTTACGCAGTCTCCCTTCTCGCCGGCCAAGGCGCTTCGCTCGGGATCGCGGGCGCGTTCGTCCTAGCCGAACAACTCACCCGATCACCCTCGATCGAGACCGCCTTCGCGCAGTACGAAAAGCTGGTCCGCCCGGTGGTGGCGGAGAAGCAACACGTCGCCCGCCGAGGCGCCCGATGGTTCCTGCCCGCCAACCGGTTCCTGCTTCAGACACGCCGGTTTTTGCTTCGCGTGGCACGCCTTCCCGGTCTCGATCGACCACTCGCGGCCGCCGTAACGGGAAAGTCGACGGCGCTGGTGACGAACCTGAGGCGAGGGACCGAGATCCGAAGCCGGTGAGCTCGCTTTCCGGAAAGGTGACTGAAGCTCGGTTGCTCGTTGGCGCGAAGATGCGGACTCGTTGTCGATGTCGTTGAGCGGGGCCGGTTTCTGGACGGTAGTCGAGGTTCGACAGCTCCGGCGCCTGACTCAAAGGTTTCGGCCTAGATCCTGAGGTGCATGGTGTTGCGCCGTGGTGTTCGGGTGGGGTCGAGGTAGGTGGGGGCGGTGAATTCGGGGAGTCCGTCTTGGGCGATGTGGACTTTCCATTTGCTGTGGTGGATGAGCCGGTGGTGTCTCGTGCACAGCAGCACCAAATTATCGATCTTCGTGTCGCCGTGGTGTCGCCAGAAAACAATGTGATGGGCGGTGCAGCGGGGTACGGGCATGTCACAGCCCGGGAAGGCGCAGCCGCCATCGCGGAGGGTCAACGCATACTTCTGCGCCAGGGAGACGGTGCGTTTCGAGCGGCCGATGTCCAAGGGTTCGCCTGCGGTGCCGAGAACTCCGGGTCGCACACGGGCGTCGCAGGCGAGGATGCGGGCGTCGGTGGCGCTGATCGGTCCGACGAGGTCGAGGTGGGCTTCGCCGATGTCGCGGATCAGGTCGTCGTAGGACATGGTGACCAAAATGTGGGTCGCCTCGCCCGCCTGGCCGGGAAGGTTACGGCTGGTGGTTTTCAAGCGGACGTAGTCGGTGAAGGCGTCGCCGTAGCGTTCGTCCTGGGTGCGGGAGTCCCGGACACCGTTGATGGCTTTGTGGGGTTTGGCCATGGGATCCAGATCCGACTTCAGCCGGGCATACGTTTCCAGGTCGAGGGTGGCTTTCAAACCGAGGGTGCCGTCGCGGTGTTGGACGAACCGCATCTCCGGTCGGACGTCCTTGGGGTCCTCGTTGCGGGGTTCTTTGCCGTCGGGGTCGAGTTTGTCCAGCAGGCGGCGTCCGGCGCGGGCGATCTGCCGCGGCCCGGCATGACGGGCCAGGTCGACCAGGATCTTCTCCCCGGCCCGCACGTCCTCTTCAGCGACGGTGGCGGGGATACGCGCGAGGGTGCGGATGATGGCGTCGATCTGCGAGCCGCCGATCGCGCCTTCGGCGGCGGCCGCGGCTGTCAGTGGTGCCAGGGGCGGCACGGTGCCGCCGCCGATACCCGGGCCGGGGTGCAGGGCGAGGACGCGGTCGGCGCGGGCGCTGGCTTCCTTGTCCGTCACGCGGAAGTCTTCGAAGATCAGCGCCGCCAGCGTGGAATGGCCGCTGCATCCGCGTACTCCGCGGGCATTGATTTCCGCGAGGATCGCGTTCTGTTCCGCATCCGCCTGTCGTTTGATGATTTCGAGTTCTTGTTTGCGGGCGTGCAGCGTCGCGGTGTCGACGCGCCACCACTCGGTGGGTGTCGTCGGGGATGCGTCGTTGCTGGCCACGAGACCCACACTACACCTAATCGAACAGACGTGCGAGCACTAACGGCCTAGCGGGAAAAGAATCTGAAATGCACGTGCAGAGAAAGCAGCGAAGCGTGCTTAAAGGCGCGAAGGCGCTTAAGTGGAGCTTCGAGAATCGGGAATGGCGGCGTGTCAGTGTCGGCTGGCGTGCCATGTTCATCACGTGGGCCGAGCCAGGCACGCCCCGTCTTGGTCAGACGAGCGAGCCTGACCGGCCTAGCGGAAAAAGAACCCGAAACGCACGCGCAACAACCGGCGAAGCGGCGAAGGGAGTGTAAGTGGCGCTTCGGAGAAAGCGCGAATAACGGCGTCCCGATCACCACGTGGGACGAGCCGACACGCCCCCGTCCACCGTCAGGTTGTGCCCCGTGATCCACGCCGCGAGCGGTGAGGCGAGGAACAGGCAGGCGTTCGCGACGTCGTCGGGCGTGCCGAGTCTGCCCAGCGGCGCGGCCTGGTGCCAGCGTCGGACGCCTTCCGGCCAGGCGTCGCCGAGTCCGGGGCGGTCGATCAGGCCGGGGGAGACGGCGTTGACGCGGATGCCTCGCGGGCCGTATTCGAGTGCGGCGGCGCGGGCGTGCATGACCAAGGCGGCCTTCGCGCTGCTGTAGTGCGCGTGTCCCGGGGCGGGTTGGGCCGCTTCGATCGAGGCGATGTGGACGATACTGCCGCCGTTCATCACTTCGGCCGCGGCTTGCGTGCACGAGAACGCGCTGGTGAGGTTCGCGTCGAGGACCGCGCGCCAGCTTTCCGCCGACATTCCGGGCAGGGGTTCGACAGGTTGCACACCGGCGTTGTTGACCAGGGTGTCCAGTTGCCCGGTCCAGGCCGCGGCGGCGGCCACGAGACGGTGGCATTCGCCGTCGTCGGTGAGGTCGGCGGCGAAGCTCTCGGCGGTGCCGCCCGCCTTCCGGATCCGCTCGGCGACGGCGAGCGCGGATGCCTCGTCGCGGTGGTAGTGCACGGCGACGGCGCTGCCGGCTTCCGCGAAACGCAGGGCGATGCCGCGGCCGATGCCGCCGCTGGCGCCGGTGACGAGGGTGGTGGTGCCGGTCAGGTCGAGCATCGAGATCCTTTCCGCAGCGTGAGCACGGCCGCGGCGACGACGAATACCAGGCCCGCGAGGACGTAGCAGTTTCCCAGCCATTGCTGGGCGGTCGTCCACGTCTGGCCCGGCCGGTCGAACGCGGGGAAGTACCGGAACGGCGCCGCGACGAAGATCGCGGCGGCGACCCCGGTGACGGTGAGCCAGACCACCGGACGCCGTCTGAGTGCCACATAGGCGGCGGTGGTGAACAGTGCCGGAGCGATCCACACCCAGTGATGCGACCACGACGTCGGCGAGATCAGCAGGGCGAACGTCGCGTTCAGCAGCAGCGCCGGCACGATCGCCGAGCGGTACATGGTCAGCGCCACCAGCACCAGCAGTGCACAGGTGAGCACGATCCACAGCGGTTTCGCCGAGTCGGCGCCGAATCGCGCCAGCACGGCCTGCAGGGTCTGGTTGGTGTGGAACGAGGTGCCGCTGATCCCGGACGCCCCGGCGAGCCCGCCGAACCAGTAGCGCGCGGAGGCTTCCGGCGCGACCGCGAACGCGACGGCCGATGCGGCCAGGAAGGTGCCCATCGCGGTCAGTGCGCCACGGAAGTCCTTGCGTATCAAGAAGAACAACAGGAACGCCATCGGCGTCAGCTTGATGGCGGCGGCGAGACCGACGCCGATGCCGCGGTAACGGCCCCGAGCCAGCAGACAGTCGGCCGCGACGAGGCCCATCAGCAGCAGGTTGATCTGGCCGAAGCCGAGCGTCTGGCGGACCGGTTCGAGGAAGAGTGCCGGAGTGATCGCCAGCGACGCGACGAGCATCGCCTTCCGCCGGTCCCCGGACGGCCACAGCGTGCGGGTGATCGCGTAGAAGGTGATCCCGAGTGCCCCCAGGCTGAGCGCGAACAGCAGGAGCACCGCGCCGGTCCACGGCACCAGCGCCAGCG
Source organism: Amycolatopsis sp. NPDC052450 (assembly GCF_044547565.1). Taxonomy (NCBI): domain Bacteria; kingdom Bacillati; phylum Actinomycetota; class Actinomycetes; order Pseudonocardiales; family Pseudonocardiaceae; genus Amycolatopsis; species Amycolatopsis sp. NPDC052450. The sequence continues at coordinate 218,118 of NZ_JBIUAQ010000009.1, forward strand.
GCGTGAGTATCAGCGCGGCGAACGGCGGATAGATGAACAGCAGCGGGATACCGGCATCGGAAAGCGGCAAGGCGCCGTAGAGGTCGCCGCCGTTCCACAGGGTGTCGACGCCGAACCGGTAGATCTCGAGGTCGCTGTGGGAATCGCCCGCTGTCGCCCAGGCCACGGCACACGCCAGCGCCAGTGCGGCGAACGCGCCGAGCGACCACCGGGCCCGACCGCGCGACTTGGTGGGAGACATCGCGTGGTGACCCTTCGGACGTGCGTCGATGATCTCGACTGTACCGGTCGGGCGAGAAGCGACTTCCGTCGGCAGTCAGCGCACCCGCATTGGTCTAGACTTTTCCTTCCCAGTGTGGTGAAAGGGACCGGACCATGCGCGGAACGACGGTGTTGCCCAGGACGCCCTGCCTGAAACCGAAGGCGGGGGAATTGCCACTCCATCGGCTGGAGGTCCGCGCGCCGGACGCCCTGCCGTTCACGGTCGGCACCTTCGACACGATAGGGCCGATGTCGCGGGCGGCGTTCCCGCATCGGCACACGTTCTACGAAATCGTCCACGTCACCGGCGGCACCGGCGACCACGTCATCGATTTCACGCGCTGGGAATTGGGGCCACCACAACTGGCGGTCATAACACCGGGGCAGGTGCATCATTGGGATGCCCGCGATCTCAGCGGATTCGTCGTGTTGTTCACCGACGATTTCCTGCTCGAACATCCGGCGGATCGTGAAACCCTGCGGCGGCTGAGCCAGCAGCCGTGGCGGCTCGACGAACGCGCGGCCGAGGAGACGGCCCGGCTGGTCGCGGAATTGGACGAGGAATTCCGTTGTGGCGGGCAGGGGACCGATTCGGTGCTGCGGGCCCTGATGCACGTGCTGATCGTGCGGGCGGGACGGCTTCCTGGATTGGCCGATCCGCGTCCGCCTGCCAGGGCTCAGGCGGTGGGCACGGAATTCGCCCGGTTGCTCGGGCGGCCCGACCTCGGGCTCTGGTCGGTCGGCGCGCTCGCGGAACGCATCGGCGTCACGCCGGGTTATCTGACCGACGCGGTGAAAACAGCGACCGGCCGGACGGCGGCACAACTGATGCGCGAGGCGAGGACACGGGAAGCGAAACGGTTCCTGCTCGGCACGGATCTCACCGTCCGGCAGGTCGCGAGCCGGGTCGGATTCGCGGATCCCGCGTATTTCTGCCGGTTCTTCCGGCGGGAAACGGGGCTGAGCCCCGGGGATTATCGCCGGACCGGTGACGCGGCCCCGGAGATTCACCACGACTGACCAAGTCAGTCCATCGTCCGCAGCTGATCTTCTCCATACCGTCGAGGGTGATTCCCGAAGCCCCCACGAGGAGCAGGTATGGACGAAGAGAACAAGCTCAGCCGAAAGACTGTGCTGAAGGCGGCACTGGCCGCCGGAGTCGCCGCCCCGGTCGCGTTGATCGGCGGCCCCGCGCTCGCGCGCACCACCGTCGCGAGCGGCCAGGCACCCGAGCTGACCCCGGCCTGTGACGACGGAGACGACCCGACCCCGCCGCAGACCGAAGGTCCTTACTTCAAGCCGAATTCCCCGCAGCGGACGTCGCTCGTCACGCCGAACACGCAAGGGACGAGGCTCACCGTCTCCGGCTACGTCTTCGGTCTCGGGTGCCTGCCGATCGCGCGGGTGCTGCTGGACTTCTGGCAGGCCGACGTCAACGGCGCCTACGACAACGTGGGGTACACCTTCCGCGGTCACCAGTTCACCAACGACCAGGGCGCGTTCTCGCTGAGCACGATCGTGCCCGGCCTGTACCCCGGTCGTACGCGGCACATCCACGTCAAGGTCCAGGCCCCCGGCAGGCCGGTGCTGACCACGCAGCTCTACTTCCCCAACGAGCCGCGCAACAACACCGACTCGATCTTCGACCCGCGGTTGCTGATGACCGTGCGGGACGCGCCTCCCGGCAGGCAGGCCGCGTTCGACTTCGTGCTGAACGTGCCGCAGACGTCGACCACCCGGCCGACCAGTACGACACAGACGACGCCGACGACGTCGACTTCGACCTCCAACCCGCCTGGCGGGACGACCTGGGCCGCAGGAACCGGCTATTCCGCGGGTACCCGGGTCACCTACAGCGGTCGCGGTTATGTGTGCTTGCAGGCGCACACGGCCCAGCCCGGCTGGGAGCCGCCGTCCACACCCGCGTTGTGGCGCGCGGAGTGACGGACAGCCGCTGCGGAGGGAGATAAACGCGGGTGGACTCCCGCCGCCGGGACCCACACCCCGGCGGCGGGGTCCACCCGCTTTTCGCGGGGGTGGGGTTTTCCTCACCCCGATTGGGAGCTTTACTACAGCGCGCCCGCCCCGGTCCGCGGACGATGATCGTCCTCGACATCGGAAGAAGGGCGAACGAGATGAAAGAGCACCGGAAACGACGGGGGAGACGGGCGTTGCTGGCCGCCGCCGTGGTGGTGGTGACGGGTGCGGTGCTCGCCCCCGTGGCGAGTCCGGCCTTCGCGGCCGAGACGGCCTGGCGAGACCCGGTGCGGTCGCTGCAACAGGCGGCGTATCCGCTGCGCTCGACCGAGCCGGGCCGGAACACGGCCGATCTGCGGGCCTTGGGCGGGATGATCGGTGGCGCGAAGGTGGTCGGCCTCGGCGAGGCCACACACGGCTCCCACGAGTTCTTCACCATGAAGGAACGGGTGTTCCGCTATCTCGTCGAGGAGAAGGGCTTCCGGGCCTTCGCGCTGGAGCTGAGCTGGTCCGCCGGCCTGGAGATCGACGAATACGTCCAGACCGGAAAGGGTGACGTCCGGGAGCTCGCGAAGCGGACGCTGGCCGGTTCTCCGTGGGATCGCGAGGAGTTCGTCGGCCTGATCCGGTGGATGCGCGACCACAACCGCGCACACCCCGGCCGGACCGTGCACTTCGTCGGGGACGATCTCGGTGCGCCTTCGGTGAACGACGCGTTCTTCGCCAGGATCACCGGCTACGTGCGGCAGCACCATCCCGCGCACTCCGCCGAGCTGGACCGGCTCTATACCGGTCTGCGCCCGATCGACGACGCTTTCGCCTACCTCCGCAAACCCCTCGGCGAACGGCAGCGGCTCGCCACCCAGGCGGAGCAGGCCTACGAGCTCGTCAAAGGCCTGACCGGAACGCCCGGCCACGACTGGGCCGGACAGCACGCCCGCTTCGTCGCGCAGACCGCGCGGTTCCTCGCCGTCGATCTCGCGGACCCGGAATCCCTGCCCGCCGCGCAGATCCTGCGCGACCGGGCGATGGCGGAGAACGTCGCCTGGTGGCACCGGAAGACCGGGCACAAGATCCTGCTCTCCGCCCACAACGGTCACGTCTCCTACGTCACCGACAACCCGAAGCTGTATCCGAAGACCCAAGGCGCCTTCCTGCGCGAAACAATGGGCCGGGCGTACCTGCCGATCGGGTTCAGCTTCGACCGGGGTTCGTTCCTGTCCAAGGACACCGCGGTCGGCGGTGAGTGGAAGCGCTTCTCCGTCCCCGCCGCGCCGCCCGGTTCGAACGAGCACACCCTGGACCAGGTCCGGTTCGAGGACTTCTACCTCGACGTACGCACCGCTCAGCCGCCCGCGCGTGCCTGGCTGGACGCCGCCCGGCCCACCCGCACCATCGGCACCCTGTTCCCCGTCGAGCCGGCCGACATCTCGCTCGGGCGCTCCTACGACGTCGTCATCCACCTGCACGACGTCCGTCAGGCCGATCTGAGAAGGTAGTGACGTCCCGCCCGTTTAGGGGTTTTTAACCCGGTTTGCCTGGCGGGCGACGGCGGATCTCGGTAGTAGTCGAAGTGTTCCGGCACTCCTTTTCCAGTACCCAGCGGAGGAAATCCCTGATGTTCAAACGGATGCTCAGCGCCTTCGGGGTCGGCGGCCCGTCCGTCGACACCGTGCTCGACTCGCCGCACGCCGTTCCCGGCGAGGTGATCACCGGCCAGGTCCGCATCCAGGGCGGTTCGAGCGACGCCCAGATCGAGGAGATCCTGCTTTCGCTGGTCACCAGGGTCGAGGTGGAACGCGGCGACCACGAGCGTGCCGGGACCGCGGAGTTCCTGCGGGTCAGCGCGGGCCGCAAGGTGAAGGTGACGGCGGGGCAGCTGACCACCATCCCGTTCCAGCTCGCCTTGCCGTGGGAGACGCCGATCAGCGCCGTCGGCGGACGGGAGCTGCCGGGCATGGTCGTCGGCGTGCGGACCGAGCTCGTCATCGCCGGCGCGCCGGACAAGGGCGACCTCGACCCGGTGCTGGTCGGCCCGCTGGAATCGCAGGACCGGGTGCTGGAGGCGTTCGGCGAGCTGGGCTTCTCCTTCCGCAGCGCCGACGTCGAAGCCGGGCAGCTGCACGGCGTCCGGCAGGAGCTCGGGTTCTTCCAGGAGATCGAGTTCTTCCCGCCGTCGCGTTACGCCGGCCGCGTCAGCCAGGTGGAGCTGACCTTCGTCGCCGGCCCTGACGACCTCGTCGTGGTGCTGGAAGCCGACCGGCGCGGTGGCATGTTCCGCTCCGGCGGAGACTCCTTCGGCCGCTTCCACGTCTCGCACGAGGAGGCCCTGCGCACCGACTGGACCGCGGCCATCGACGGCTGGCTGGCCAAGGTCGCCGAGTCCGGCGGCGGGCACGCCATGTTCGGCGGGCACCAGGAGCACTACGGCGACGAGTACGACCACCACGGGCATCACGGTCACCACGGCAGGCGTGGTCCCGGGATGGGCGGCATGGTCGCCGGTGCCGCGGCCGGGGTGGTCGGCGGCATGATCCTCGGCGAGGTGATGGAGGACGCCTTCGACGGCGGCGAGGGCTTCGAGGAGTGATCCGGCTGCCTGGGCGACACCGGCAGCGGTGTTGCCCAGGGGGTCACTTCGCGGTCAAGGGCGCCAGAGCGGCGTCGACCGCGTCGGTGAGGCGGCGCGGATCCGCCTCCGCCCTGGCCACCACGTGCAGGCCCTGCATGACGACGAGCAGGAGCCGCGCCTGCGCCCCGCAGTCGACGTCCGCGCGGACCTCGCCGGAACGTTGTGCGGCTTCGAGCCCTTGCTTGATGCCGGTTTCCAGCGCTTCGAATCCACTGTGGACGATCATTCCGGCGGCCTCGTCGGCGGGCAGCAGTTCGGCGGCGGTGTTGCCCAGCAGGCATCCGCGTCCCGGGGTCTCCCGCGCCGCTTCCAGGACGTTGAGCAGCAGCTCGCGCAGCTGTGCGAGAACCGGGCCTCCGGCGAGAGCGTCCGCCTGGTTCGCGGTGCCGACCGCGTAGTGTTCCAGCGCTCGCAGGAAAAGCGCGTGCTTGTCGCCATACGCGGCGTACAGACTTCCTGGCAGGACGCCGAGTTCCTCCTTGAGATCCCGCATCGACGTGGCCGAGTAACCCCGGCGCCAGAAGACGTCGAGCGCTCCTCCGATCACCTGGTCCTCGTCGAAGGATCGCGGCCTTCCCGTGCGTGGCATGGCCGCATCCTACGACTTCTTGACAGTGCGTTCAAGAAGGGTACCTTGACTTCTTGTTCAACTGTTCAAAAAGTCGTCCGAGGAGCTCGCATGGGTCGCTTCTTCCTGCACGTCAACGTTTCGCTCGACGGCTACATCGCCGACGCCGCGGGCGACATCGACTGGCGCTTCGCCGACGACGAGTTCCAGGCGCACATCGACGAGCTGCTGGAGTCGCTCGACGGCATGGCCTTCGGCCGCAAGGCCTACGAGGAACTCGCCGGCTATTGGCCGACCGCCGGGGACGAGGTCTCGGCCACGCAGCGGCGCAGGATGCACGAACTACCGAAGTACGTCCTGTCGCGCACGCTCCGGGCCACGACCTGGCATAACTCCCACCTGATCGAAGACGCTTCGGCGCTCGCCGGTCTCGAAGGTGACATCGCGCTCTTCGCCGGGGGAAGGGCCGCGACGTCCGCCGCCCGGCTCGGGCTGCTCGACGAAGTGCGGCTCGTGGTGAACCCGGTGCTCCTCGGCGGCGGGACGCGGCTGTTCGACGGTGAGTATGCGAAGACGGCGCTCACGCTCATCGATGAGCGCCGGTTCGCTTCGGGTGCGCTGTTGCTCACGTATTCCGTCGCGCGCTAGACGGCGACGCCGGGATCAGGTGTACCAGGTGGGTTCCGGAAGCTCGTTCAGCAGCGCGTAAGCACCGACTTCGCGGCGTTTGTAGGCCACGGGGTCGTGGAGCGAATGCGTGCGCAGATTCCGCCAGAAGCGGTCCAGGCCGAACTTCGTGGCGCTCGCGCGGGCGCCGGTCAGCTCGAAGACCTTGGTGCCGATTTCCAGTCCGGTATCGATCACCCGTTGTTTGGCGGCGGCGATGAGGACCGCGACCTCGCCGCGTGCCTCGGGCGTCAGCTCCTCGCGCGGCGCGTGCAGGACGGCCGAAATCGCCGCTCCGGCCTTGTCCACCAACGCTTCGGCCGCCCACAGCTTCGACTGGAGATCGCCGTAGCCTTCGAGGATGTACCACTCTTCACCGGCGGAAACCTTGTTGTCGCCGCCGTACGGCCACGCGCGGGTGTGCTCGCGTGTGTACGCCAGCGCGGTTTCCAACGCTCCCTGCGCGATACCGAGATAGAAGTTCGCGAACACCAGCTGGATCGCCGGGACGTTGAGCGTGTTGTAGGTCAGGGGCCGGAACTTCTTGTCGACGTAACCCGCGGCGCCGGCCCACGGGACGCGCACGCCGGTGATGGTGACGCTGCCCGATTCGGTGAGCCGCTGGCCGATGTTGTCCCAGTCGTCATGGAAGACGATACCGTCCTGTTCGGACGGAACGATGGCGAAGACGTGGTCCTCGGTGCCTTCGAGGACGCCTTCGAGCACCGTCAGATCGGAGACCTTGCCGCCGGTGGAGAACGACTTGTGTCCGTTGTAGACGATTTCGTCGCCGTCCTCGCTGATCTTCAGATCGGAATCGCGAGGGTTGACGGCGCCGCCGAAGAAGAAGTTGTTCCGCGTGTACAGCTCTTCCACCGCGGCGATCTGCTCGTCGGTCGCCACGAGCCGGGCGGCCCACGCCCAAAGGTAGTGGTAGCCGAGCAATTGGCCGATGGAGCCGTCGCCGCGCGCGACCTCGCGGGTCACGCGATAGGCGGTCTCCCAGCTCTGGCCGCCACCACCGTGCTCGACAGGGCCGAGCAGCGTCACCAAGCCGGAATCCTTCAGCAGCTGGACTTCCGCGTACGGTGTCTCGTTCTTCCGGTCGCGCTCGGCCGCGTTCGCCGCGAGTTCGGCGGCGACGTCTTTCGCGGCCGCCAGCCATTCACTGGCCGATCGGATCCGGTTCTCGGTCGTGGTCATGCTGGATTCCGTTCTGTGCGAGGGTGAACGGGAATTCCGGGCAGGGCGGAGTGCCCGGAATTCCCGGGTGTTTCTCGGAAAGAGAGCGCGGAAACTGATTCAGGCCGTACAGCGGATGTCGTCCATGCGTCCGAGTAGAGCAGTGGCGCTACGGGGTGTCAACGAACGTCCGCGCTCTGAGACCGGGCCCCTCGCGATCAGAACCAGTGCAGGCAGTGCGGGGGCCGTTCGGCGCGGAAGAGGGCGTCGGCGAGCGCCGCCGCGTCCGCGCGATGGGCCTTGATGCGCCCGGCCCTCACGAGCGTGCTCGGGACGGTGCCGCCGAGGTAGATCGAGCCCAGGTCGCTCACGTCCAAGGACAGGTCGGGTTCGGCGTCCGTCGGTACGCAGTCCGCCTCGCCGCCCCGAATGGCGAGCAGGTAGCGGCCGTGCTCGCCGAGGGCGGGGTCATCGACGTCGAAGACGAGTTCACCGTCGGTGGACCAGCCGCGGGCGGTGAGCGCGCGAGGGAGGTCCAGCAGCCGTACCCAGAGCCAGTCCATGTCGCTGCCGGCCTCGCCGGCGCGGAAATCCTCGAGCTGCCACAGCAGCGGATGGTCGGGCGGGCAGTGCTTGAACACGACCTCGGTGATCAGGTCGTGCCCGAGCACGAACCGCGCCAGGGCCGTGGACACGTCGTCGTCGACGGCGATGGTCTCGTCGACGGTCAAGGTGCTGGGCTCGGTGAGGAAATAGGAGGCGTAGCCGTCCGGGACACCGTCGGCATCGCGGTGCACGGCGATGTACCGCGATGCCCGGGAGATCGGCGGCTGTCCGGCCCCCGCGGACCACCAGCGGGCTGGACGGGACAGTGCGCCGGGCCGGGCGCGGCGGTACCGGTCGTAGATCTCTTCCAGCATCTCGCCGCATTCGGTGCGGCGCAGCACCTCGATCGAGCCGCCGTCCGCGTGGGGGACGGCGAAGGCGGCCTGATGGCGCCGCACCGTCATATGCCGGGTGTAGGTCGCCGGTCCGTAGCCGAACCGGCGGTAGATCAGAGCCTCCGACGCCAGCAGTACGGAGAGGAACTCGCCCCGCTCCCGGAATTCGGCGAGCTGATGCCGCATCATCGCGCTGAGCACGCCTCGCCGCCGGTGCGAGGGCAGGACGCCGACGGCGGTCACCCCGGAGACCGGGATGATGACCTCGCCGGGCAGGGTGAGCTCGAAGGAATACGCGGCGGCCGTGCCGACGGGCCGCCCGTCCGCCGTCTCGGCGAGCAGGCCGCGGTCCATCTCGAGAGCGGACCAGGTCTCGGCGGAGGTATCCGGGAACCGGGCGAACGCGGTGAACATGGTGTCGACGAAGACGGCGCGGTCCTCTTCGGTCGTGGAGCGGATCTTCATGAGCACAGTGCATGGGGGTTCCCTGGCGGCGTCAAGCGATTTGTGGTGACGCGCGGACTACCTAATGATCTTCGGCGCATACTCAAAGATCGTCCCCGGCCGTCATGGAAATAAATAGGTAGCCCGCGCGAACTTTCGTCGGTTCCTGGCTTCCCTTGGCACGACACAGAATCAGCGCGTTCGTCCCCACTGACGCGGCCGGGATCCGGCCGCAGAAATGAGTCGGAACATGCGACTGCGCTCCCTTGTCCTGCTGGCAGGCACCGCCTTCATGGCGCTGCTCGGCTCGACCGCCCCCGCCGCGACCGCCGCCGAGCCCTCTGGCGTGCAGCCGATGATCATCGGTGGCCAGTACGCGCAGAGCGGCCCCTGGGCGGCCCGGCTGTTCGTGAACGGCCAGCAGAACTGCAGCGCGACGATCATCGCGCCGCAGTACATCCTCACCGCCAAGCACTGTGTCGCGAGCAGCGGCAGCTACACCTTCCGGATCGGCAGCCTCGACCAGCAGAGCGGCGGCACCATGGCCACCGCGGCGAGCATCACCCGCCACTCCGGCGCGGACCTCGCCATCGTCCGGCTGACCAGTTCGGTCAACGCCACCTACGCGCCGCTCGGCACCACGAGCAACGTCGCGGTCGGCCAGAACGTCCAGGTCTACGGCTGGGGCGCGACCAGCCAGTGCGGTTCGGAGATCAACTGCCAGTCCCGTTACCTGAAGGTCGCCACCGTCCGGGTGAACTCGGTCAACTGCAGTGACTACAACGGCGGGGTCGCGGTCTGCGCGAACCGCGTCGACGGCATCACCGCCGGCGGCGACTCCGGTGGCCCGATGTTCTCCGGCGGCCGCCAGGTCGGCGTCGCCTCGACCAGTGACCGGTCGAACAACACCGCCTACACCAACATCACCCGGTACCGCAGCTGGATCCAGCAGATCGCCGGCGTCTGACCGGTTCTCGTGAGTGGTGGGGACGGTCGGCTTCGACCGTCCCCGCCACTCACACTCCCGCTACCTGCAATTTGTCAATTGACACTCAACCCGGAGCCGCTCGACGCGATAATGTGGCAGTCGGCGCCGGTGGGCAGGCGCCGCGGACCTTGGGAGGGGGCCGATGGCGCGACCGACGCAGGCTCTCGACCGCACGATCGTCGTGGTGGACGTCGTGGGATTCACCGCCCCGGACCGGAACAGCCTCGACAAACTCGCCGTGCACCAAGGCATGTACGAAGTGCTGAAGACCGCCTTCGCCGAAAGCAATGTCGATTTCGATTCCTGCGCGCACGAAGATCGCGGCGACGGCGTGCTGGTCCTGCTTCCGACAGGAACGACCAAAGGCCTGATCCCCGACCTGCTGCCGGATCGCCTCGCGGTCGCCCTCCGCCGGTACAACCACACGCGGACACCGCAAGCGCAGATGCGGCTGCGGGTGAGCCTCAACGCCGGTGAGGTGCTGTACGACGGGAAAGGGTGGGTCGGCGACGCGATCGACACCGCGTTCCGCATTCTGGACGCGCCACTGGCGAAGGAAGCGTTCGCGAAATCCGATCGGATGATCGCGTTCATCTCGTCGGAGCGGTTTTTCACCGACGTCATCGAAAAGGACCCGGGCCTGTTGCCCGAGTTGTACCGATCGATACCCGTCTTGGTGAAGACTTTCACCGGAATGGCTTATTTACGGTTGCACGGTGACGTCGCGACGGCCGCCGCCGAAGACAGGGCCGGCCTGGACAACGCGGTTCTGGAATTGATCCCCCGCAAGGATTTGGCGGACCTGCGCCGGCAGTTGACCCGGATGGAGGTACCGCATCTGCCGGTCATGATGAGCAGGGCACTCGGCCCCGCGGTCCCGTTGCCCCGGCTGGAGGGCATCACCGACGCCTGGGCCGCCTTTCACCTGCTCACCGACTACAACGCCGGCCCGGACGGCGTCCCGCCCGCCCTCGCGTTCCTGCGCCTGCTCGCGGAAAACGTGGCGGGTGAACCGGGCGCCGAGATCGCGGGCCGGGTCACCGACCTGGCACGATCGTTGCGACTCGTTCCCGCGCTCGCTCATCAGCGGGCCGGCAAGCCCATTCCGGAACGACCCCCTTTGCATTTGATGATCATGCTCGATCCGGTCACCGCCGATCCGTCGCGGTGCACGCTCGCGTTCTGGAGACAGGACGATCCGGAGATCTGGCCGCCGGCGCTCGGTGGAGTGCGGGAAATCGGAATAGACGAGGTCGAGTTCAGGGTCGATGACGTCATCCTGGAGACTGAGAGTGTCTGGTCGGGGCAGAGCATGTCCGCGTCGGTGGAATTCCTCCTGCCGAGGACGTTGATCAATTTGCCGGTGCAGCGGTGGGCGAAGGAACATGGCACCGGCCATCCGCAGCCGTTGCGCTACGGGTACCGGCTCGGAATACGGTCGCTGGAGAGGATGCGGGCGAAGCATTGGCATCGCGCTTGGAACTATCGCTGGGATTCGATGGTGGAGCACCCCGCCGCCGACCGGTTGCACTATTCCGGATACGCGGAGGATCACCCGATCGACGCCATATTGAGCGACGACCACTGGGTCGGCCTGGTATTGGCGAAACCTCCGTCGCCCCAAGCGGAACGGGGTGCGGTGCCGGACGAACTGACGACCGCCCTCCGCAGTGGCCTTCCGGTGGTGCTCTGGCATCCGGACGCGGAACCGGAGAACCTGCGCGAGTTGCTCGACTGGGTATTGGCCGCGGAGAGCGGTTTCAACGAGCTGCCGGATCGCCGCAAACTGGCGAATTCCGGGGCGGCCGTACCGTTCAAGAATTCTCTGGCTCACGATCTGGTGGTAATGTGGGACGACCCGAAACGTGTGATCGTTCTGGACCAGCCGTTGACCCCGACTCGACTGTAAGGGGATGCCGCGGATGAGCGGGAACGATCAGGACGTGGCCGCGGACGGCCGGACGTCGCAGCTCGATGCACCCGATTGGTGGATTTATCGGGGGACCGGAAGGCCCATTCACGACATCGATCTCGCGCAATTGCTGCCCGCGCCACCGCCGTGGCGGTCGTATCGCGGGGATCCGCCGCCGGAGCACGACGTGCCCCCGCCGGACGACGGTGAGGCGGAACGCCGGCTGGGCACCGCGTTCACGCTTTCGGAGCAAGATGTCGACGCGAGCGAACTGAACATGGTGAACGCCGCCCTCTATCTGCGGCGCCCCTTGCTGGTCACGGGTAATCCGGGAACGGGGAAGTCGAGCCTCGCCTATCGGATCGCCAGGGAATTGGGGCTCGGCAGGGTGCTGCGCTGGGCGATCACCAGCCACACCGCGCTGAGTTCCGGGCTGTACGGCTATGACGCGATCGGCCGGGTCCAGGCCGCGGCGACCAGTCAGGCGCAGCGCGGCGGCGAGGCCGAGGAGCCGCCGATCGGCGATTTCGTGCGGCTCGGCCCGCTGGGCACCGCTTTCCTTCCCGGCAAACTGCCGCGGGTGCTGCTGATCGACGAGCTGGACAAATCCGAGGCGGATCTGCCCAACGATCTCCTGTCGATCTTCGAGGACGGCGAATTCTCCATCGAGGAATTGGCGCGCGTGCGCAACCGGCATCCCGAGGTCACCGTGCACACCGCGGATCCGCAGCGTACCGCCGTGGTCCGTGACGGCCGGATCGCCTGCCACGCTTTCCCGGTCGTCATCATGACCAGCAACGGGGAGCGGGAGTTCCCGCCCGCGTTCCTGCGTCGTTGTCTGCAGTTGCGGATCGAGAATCCGGACCACGACCAGCTGGCGGCGATCGTGGCGAGCCATCTGGTCGGTGAGAACGGCGAGCACCGGGACAGGCTCATCCGCGATTTCGCCGAACGGAGCAAGGCGGAAGGTGGTCTCCCGACCGACAGGCTGCTCGACGCCGTTTATCTGGCGACGTCGGGTGCGTACCAGCCGGATCAGGAGGCATGGCCGCGGCTGGTGGACGCTCTCTGGCAACGACTGACGGTGCGGTGACATGGAGGGGCCGGGCGGTGTGTCCGACTCGCGTTCCGCCTCGGTGGCGGAGCAGCGGAAGGCCGGTCTGCCCCAGGGGGTCGGGCGGGTCGAATTCGAGGACCTGAACTGGACCGACTTCGCGGACATCGTGTGGCTGGCCGCGGCCATCACGCCGCTGCGGGCCGACGACGGATCCGCTCCGCCCGACGAACCGGAGCCGGAGCGCACGCGGATCCGCAACGCGCCCTCCGAACGCGGGGAGATCCCGGAACTTCCCGAGAGTAAATTGTCCCGGATCACCGAAGTCCCGGTGCCGGACGAGGAAGCCGCCCCTTCGGTCGAGATCGAGGCCGTAGCCGGTGAGCTGCCCGAACCCGCGGTGGACGGCACGGGGCCCGGGGGAGTCGTGGTCCTCGAGTCACTCGCGTACTTCCGCGCACTGAGAACCTTGAAACGGGAGACGGTCTCGCGGCGACACAACAATGTGGTCCTGGACGAAGTGGCGACCGCCGTCCGTGCCGCGGAGACCGGACGGTGGTGGCCTGTCACCCGGTCGCGGAAAGAGCGCTGGCTGGATCTGACCCTCGTCCTCGACAACGGTCCGTCGATGGCCTTGTGGCGGCCGCGGGTGTCCGCCTTTGTCGAAGTACTCCGGCAAGTGGGTGCTTTCCGAACCATTCAGGTCAGGCTGTTGGAAACCGCGAAGGACAACGAGGAGGATTTCGTTCTTCGGGGTGGCACGCCGGGCGCACCCGCCCGCGACCCGAACGAGATCCTCGATTCGTCGGGACGGCGCGCGGTATTGCTGCTGACCGACGGTGTCGGGGACGCCTGGCAGAAGAAGGACGCGCTGTACCCGATCTTGGCGCGGTGGGGCCGGACGATGCCGGTGAGCATCGTGCATCTGCTCCCGCAGTGGCTGTGGGGCCGATGCGGGATGAACCCCCACAAGGCCCGGCTGAGAGTCCCGAACGCGTTGGCGCCCAACAGTCGCTGGGTGTGCGATCTCGCGGACGCGTGGCTCGAACCCGGCTCCGAGGTGCCCGATCACCTCGTCCCGGTGCCGGTGCTGGAACTGCGTCCACGGTCGCTGGGCTGGTGGGCCGGGTTGATGACCGGCGAAAACGCCGGCGCCGTCGAAGGGACGGTCCTGTTCGCCTCGGAACGGATCTCCCAGTCCGATTCCACCGACCGGCCGGTAACTTTGTCACCCGCCGAAAGAGTGCACAGATTCCGCAGTGTTGCGTCGCCGCCGGCGCTACGCTTGGCGCAGTTACTCGCGGCGGTACCGGTCCGTCTCGACGTGGCGAAGCTGGTGGGACAGCGGTTCGTGCCGGAAGCGGGATTGGAGCACCTCCTCGAACTTTTACTTTCGGGGATGATGTACGCTCCCGCACTCAGGGAGGGCAAGTCCACTTGGGACACAGACGGGGTCTTCGCTTTTCCCGAGGCAGTCCGGGAATTGCTGCTCAGCGGCGCGCGGCGGTCGGAAACGGCCAAGGTCGTCCGAGTGGCCGCCACTCATTTCGGTGACCGGATCAGGTATTTGGGTCACCTCCGAGATGCCATCGCCGACCCGAACAGCACGCCGGACCCAGACCTCACCCGCGAGTCCCCGGCCGATGTGGAGCTAGAAAGCGCGCTGATGCGCGCCCTTTCCGGCCCCTATCTGTCCCGTGCCGACCGGCTACAGAACGCGGTACGACACCAAGTCGTCGTCGCACCCCTACCTGGACCAAATAAAAAGACTGTGAGCCCAATAATGCCTGAGACGGTCGAACGTCCGCCTGCCTCAACGTCAGTGTCACAGGGACGCTCGCCCTATCTCAGTGAGACCGAAGCGAACGAGCCGACGACCCGGATGGTGCATCCTTCGGCGGCGGAAACCTCCCGGCACTTCCCGGACCGGCTGGCCGACGACCCGCCGCTGGTCTTCGGGAACGTTCCCCCGCGCAACCCGAACTTCACCGGTCGCGACGAATTGCTTGACCAGCTCACCAAGCGGTTGAGCAGTGGTACCACCGCCGTGCTCCCGTCGGCACTGCACGGTCTCGGCGGTATCGGGAAGACCCAGATGGCCGCCGAGTACATCTATCGGCATCTGCAGGATTACGACCTCGTCTGGTGGATCGACGCCGCGCACACCACGCAGATCCGAGCCGGTCTCACCGAACTCGCGGGGATCCTCGGTCTCCAGGGCGCGACCGAGGCCAGTGTCGCGGTCCCGGCGGTCATCGAGGCGCTCCGGACCGGACGGCCGTTCCGCCGCTGGCTGCTGGTCTTCGACGCCGCGGAAAGCCCGGATACGGTGCTGCCGTTCTTCCCGCGCAACGGACCCGGCGAAATCCTGATCACCTCGCGGAACTCCGATTGGGCGGGTATCGCGCGCCCGCTGGAGCTGGCGGTGTTCAAACGCGAGGAAAGCGTCGAACTGCTCGGCCGCCGCGGCCCGGAGATCGACCCGGCCGACGCCGAGGAACTCGCCGAAAAGCTCGGCGACCTGCCCTTGGCCGTCGAGCAGGCGGCGGCCTGGCGTGCGGTGACCGGGATGCCGGTGCAGGAGTATCTGCGCCTGTTCGACGAGTCGGTCGAGGAAATCCTCGACACCGCTTCGGCGCCCGACAACGAGGTTTCCGTGGCCGCGGCGTGGAACGTGTCGTTCGAGGAACTGAAGACCCGCAACCCGGCGGCTCACCAAATCCTCCACATCTGCGCTTTCTTCTCCCCGGAGCCCATTTCGCGTGACCTGCTCACCGGGGTCAACCGGGTGTCGATCTCCCCGGAACTCGACGCGGCACTGCGTGATCCGATCAAGCTCGCCCGCGCCATCCGCGACATCAACCGGTACGGCCTCGCGAAGATCGACCACGGCAACAACACCCTCCAGCTGCACCGCCTTGTCCAGCTGGTCCTGCGCAATCGCGTGATGGCCCGGCAGGTCCACGCGCGAATGCAGCATGGCGCTCATCAGTTGCTCGCCGCGCTGGACCCGAACGACCCCGAGTCGAGCAGGCACTGGTCGCGCTACCGGGAGCTGCTTCCGCACGCCTACGCGGCGAACATCCTGGGCTGCGACGACGACTGGCCGCGTCAGCTCTACATCAACCTGATGCGCTATCTGTTCGAGTACGGCGACCACGAAGAGGCGGCCCGGCTCGGTCTCGAAGCGCGGAAGCAGTTCACCGAAGCCCTCGGCCCCACGCACCCGCAGACACTCGAGGTCTCGTCGAGGCTGGGGCTCTACCTGTGGGCGATCGGCCGGTATTCCGAAGCCGCGGAGCTCAACCAGCGGACCCTCGCGCTACGCCTCCAGATATCCGGCGAAGAGAACGAGGAAACCTTCGCGCTTCAACGGAACATCACGATCGATCTCCGGGCGCAGGGCGACTTCGCGGCGGCGACCAAACTGAGCGAAGAGATCTATCACAAGGCCAAACGGATGTTCGGCGAAGACGACCCGGAGACGCTCTACGCCGCGTATCAGCACGCGATCAGCCTCCGGCTGGCCGGGCGCTACCGAGAGGCCGTGGAACTGGACCGGGACACCCTCCGCCGGCGGATCGAGGTCCTCGGCCGCGATCACGTCCGCACCTTCAGCGTCAACAGCGCGTTGATCGTGGACCTGCGTGAAGCGGGCGAGTACGGCCAGGCCCGGATTCAGCAGGAGAGGGTGACGGAGAACTTCATCGCCCGGTTCGGCGCCGACCAATTGGACTCGACGGTCAACAAGCTCCTGCTTTCGGTGACCAGGCGGAAGGACGGCGACCACCCCGGGGCGTTCGGCTTGTCCGAAGAAGCCATCCAACGGTTCCGGCTCGTCTACGGCGATTCCCATGCCACGACGATGGCCTGCGCTCTCGCCCATTCGATCGATCTTCGCCACTCGGGTGAGCTGGCCGCGGCGAAGAAGCTCGGCGAGGAGACGTTCGAGCAGTACCGGAGCGGCCTCGGCGAGCATCATCCGCACACCCTCGCGGCCAACGTCGACCTGGCCGTGACGTTGCGGCTGCTGGGCGACCCCGCGGCCGCTCGCGTCCTCGACGAGCGGGCGCTCGAGCAGTTCCGTGTCACCATCGGCCCGGACCATCCCTATGCCGTCGTCGCCACGATCAACCTGGCGAGTGACCTGTCGGCGGTGGGTGAGCTCGACAGGGCGGTCGAATTGGGACGAGACGCGATCGAGCGTGGCATACAGGTGCTCGGCGAGGAGCATCCCACGGTCCTGGCGGCGTCCTTCAACCTCGGGCTGGATCTGGCCGCGCTCGGCCGGGCGGAAGAGGCCGCACCGTTCCGCGACCCGATCCTGGTGCGGTACCGCCGGATCCTGGGCGAGGCCCACCCGGGAACGCAGGCGGCCGGTCGCGGCGCCCGTGCCGACTGTGACATCGACCCGATCCTGATGTGAGTCAGTCCGGTACGAGTTGCCCGATCCAGGAGGCGAGCTGTTCCACGGCCGGTGGCCGGGGACCGGATCGCAGGCGCCGATGGACCGCGCGGACGAGTTCGGGACGGTGCAGCAAGGCGCGGGCGGCGGGATGCGGGCCTCGGGCGGAGAGCGCGAGGCCCAGCCCGACCAACGAGTTCGGCCGGTCCGGATCCGCGGCGAGTTCCCGACGGTAGGACTGGGCGGCTCCGAGGAAATCGCCGGCGGCGTAAGCGAAATCCGCGGCGGTGGCACCGGGCACCGTCGGTGCCCGTCCGTCCGGCGACAGCGCCGTGCCGCCGACGGCGAG
This sequence comes from Amycolatopsis sp. NPDC052450, assembly GCF_044547565.1. Taxonomy (NCBI): domain Bacteria; kingdom Bacillati; phylum Actinomycetota; class Actinomycetes; order Pseudonocardiales; family Pseudonocardiaceae; genus Amycolatopsis; species Amycolatopsis sp. NPDC052450. The sequence goes on from NZ_JBIUAQ010000009.1 coordinate 235,497, forward strand.
CCGGATCAGATCCGTTCTGGCGGGAGACCAGCCACCGTCCGGCACCGGCGTCGGGGGAAGGTCGGCCGCGTCCAAGGTGGCGGGAGGCCTCGGTCTCCCGCTGAGCCACGCGGCCGCCACTTCGGCGACCACGGCGGGAGCCGGACGGAGGTGACGGGCGCGCCAGCCCGCGACGTGATCGCCGCGGACGGCGGCGGCGAGCTCGCTCGCTTCCGCCGATACGGGCTCGTCCTGCCAGGGCCCGAGGCATTCGGCGATGTTGTCGAGGAAACGGCGGCCGGCGGCGGTCAGGGTCGCGTCCGCGCGCAGCACCCGCAGGGTGCACCAGGTCTGCGCACGCCAGTACGCGAACTCGAATTCGGAGCGCCGCGGGTTCTGCCCGGCACGAGCCAGCGCGCGCCAGAAGGCCGCGACCCCGAAAAAGGCGTAGACCCCTTGCAGCGCACCGCTCAACGGGCGCGGATCATCACGCCAGGCCACGTAGATCCGCTCCCGAGGGTCGGGCTCGTACAGCTCGACGAGGTGCAACAGGCCGCCGAGCACAATGTGCTGGAATTCGTGGATCAGCGTTTCGGCGAGGGACGCGCCGTCGGTCGGCAGTCCGAGGACCGCACTGCCGAACGCTTCCCCGGTCGACGCGCTCGGATTCCGGAAGAGCACCTGGGGTTTCGGAACCAGCGACACCAATCCCACCGGCATGACGCGGGCCAAACCGGGCAGATGGGTGGCGACCAGACGGCAGGCTTCGTCGATCAGCCGTTGCCAATCGGCCAAGTCCTTGCCCGGCAGCCGTTCCGGCGGGATCGGTTCGTAGAGCCCGCGATAGGGATCGAGGTCGTCCAGCCGTAACGAGAACCGGTGCGCGCCGACCTGACTCCGTACCCGCCGGATGCCCCACCAGCCGGCGGCATCGGCCTCGGGCAGGTCCGGCAAGTGCACCGTCGCGTCGGCGCTCGACACGGAGTACCGGCCGTTCACGCCGCGCACGACAGCCGAAGTGAACGTCCCCTCGCCGGGAAACCTGGCCATCCCGAGTGAAGGGAGCATGGCGTCGCCGTGCCAGGCGGGAATGACGGTTTCGAAGTCGAGTTCCGCCCGGATCGCCGCGGCCGCGGCGATCGCGTGTGCGTGTCCCAGGTGCATCCACAAAGGACCGACGCCGTCGATTCCGTTGCGCAGCAGACGAGTCGTATAACCCGCCCAGCTGCCGGTGTACGGATTGGTGAGCATCCGGTTCACCGCACGGGGTGCTCGTGCTTCGGCACGGGCGAGGAGTTCCCATGCGGAATCCAACGACGGTAAGGGACCGGAATGGCCAGGTGTCTTCGTGGCCTCGGTCAGCAGCGCGTGAATCAGCAGTTTGCGCCTGCTCCGCTCCGCTCGGCGCAGGCGCCGAGCCATGTCCTCGTCACCGTCGAGGCGCGAAAGTGCGTCGAAGTCTCGCCACGGCAGACGGTGGAACGCGGGGCGGGACCCTGCCGATGGCGGCATCAGTCGATCCGCTCGCCACCCGCACTACCGGCGCTTCTGTAGCGTGCGCGGACGAGAGTGGTGCGTTCGACGACATGGCGCGCTGATCGCCGGAAGGCTTCACCGTCCAACTCTCGTAACGCGGTGAACGAGACCGCGTCGAGATCGATCAACGCCGATTCGATGTCCGGTTCGGTGCTTGCCGAGAAAGAACTCATCGTGCCGATTCCCTCCACCCCGTGAAACGGTTGCGAGAGTTGAACCTCGACAAGGATAGCCGAGATTTCGGGTTCGCTCAGGCCCCATCCGCAGGTGGTGGCCGTCCGGCGGCCAATTCCCGTAGTGCGCGAGGACGGGTGATGGTGACGCGCTGGCGGGCGGTGTGCACCACCCCCAGCCGCCGGAGTTCTTCGAGCCCCCGGATCAGGGTGCTGCGCGAGACTCGCGCGAAGCCCGCCAATTCCCCTTGGTTGAAGCGAAGATCGACCTGCTTCCCGTCCGTCCAGTCGGCTGAGTGCTGCAGCGCCAGTTCCAGGAGGACCGCGGCGAGGCGTTGCGGGAAGTCCGGTCCGCCGGATTCGAGACGCAGCCTGTCGGACTGCTGCAGCCTCATCGCCGCGTTGCGGAACATTTCCTCCGCGATCCGCGGCTGCGCGCGCAGCACGCCGAGGAATTTCTCTCTCGGCACGACGAGCGTGTGCACCTCGTCTATCGCCGACATCGTGGCGGACCGGGGAAGTCCGCTGATCGGGGCCAGTTCGCCCACGATTTCCGCGGGTCCGCGGGCGGCGAGCGGGGCGTCCTCGCCGCGATAGTTGGTGGCGCTGATCTTCACCCAGCCGTGCAGGACGACGAACATGCTGGTGGGCGGACTGCCCTGGAGGGCGAGGATCTGGCCCGGCCGCCACACTTTCAGGTGGCCCGCGCGCCGGAGGGCGGACTGCTCCGCCGGGGTCAGCCGTCGCCAGGTTCCGAGCCCCCCGTGCTCATCCGCGGCGGAACCGGTCATCGTGGCTCTCCGGTCCCCCGGAAGTCGGACTCGCGCAGTGTTCTTTCGCGCTGTGTTCCATTTGACGCATCAGCCGCTCCCCCGATTCGCCAGCATGGTCAGTGGGCAGAAAGACCCGGAAGTTTCGAACCGCAACCGGTAATTGTGCCAGGCAAGAGGTGACTTCACCAGGCCTCGGGCCGGCGACGGGGGAGGGGCATCATGCGCAGTGCCGAAAGTGTCATGGGACGGCCGAAGGATCACCGTCACCTGCCGGCCGAGGAGAATCCGCGGACGCCCAAGGCGTTCGGCCGAAGACCGGCCTTCTTCGCGCCGCACCCGCCACTGATGTCCGGCGGGTGGTATCAGGGCGCCGATCACGAGGTTCTCGGGCCGGGGCGGTACCCGGTTCCCCGTCCGACGGCCAAATCGGTGAAGGCGGCGTTGTTGTGGGCTCTTTTCCTGGGCCCGTTGGGGTTTTGTTACCTGTCGCCCGTCGGCGGGCTCATCGCGACCGCGGTTTCGGTCACGGCGATCACTTTCGGGGGCGCCCCGCTGGTGGCCGTGATCTGGCCGGTCGTCATGGTGCTTTCGCTGGTGACCTTGTCCCGGTGGCCGGGCGACGACACGAGATGACGTCCGGCCGGTTCCGGCCGGGTGAACCGGGTGGGGGCCGTTCGAGGGGGGCGGCCCCCGCCACGGGTCATTCGCGAAAGGGAGGTTCAGGTCCTGCCCGATGCGGGCGCCTTGCGAGGCGAGCGCCAGGTTTGGTCAGCCGGCGGTCGCTCTATTGAGGGATAGGGCAAAGGCGCCGAGTCGGGTGGTGGGTCCGTGAAGGCCTCCTTGCCTACCTTGAGGGTAGGAAGGGGGCCTTCACGGATGGGGCCGGTCATCATCCGAAAGTCGCGTCCTGTTGCTCCGATCATGCAGCCCCGGGGTGGAACCCTTGAACCCGTCCGGCACCTATGCTTCTATCTGCTCGATAGTCGCAGCAAAGGTGCAGTTTCGAGCACCTTCGGGCGGGTTCAACGCAATTCCTGGAGGGCTCCGTGCGCCGTCGTACCCTGCTGAAGGCCGCTGGTGCGGCATCCGCCTTCACGTTGCTCCCGGCGAGCGTCCGAGAGGCGCTCGCCGCCGAAGCACCGACGGGCGGGCTCGACGTCATCGAGCACGTCGTGGTGTTCATGCAGGAGAACCGGTCGTTCGACCACTATCTGGGGACGCTGCGCGGCGTGCGGGGCTTCAATGATCCGGCCGCGATCAAGCTGCCTTCGGGTGCTTCGGTGTTCCAGCAGCCCGACGGCGCGGGCACCTTGCTGCCGTACGCGATCGACGACCAGTTCATGGCCGACGTCGACCACAGCTGGTCCGGCGGGCACCGGGCGTGGAACAACGGCAGGCACGACGCGTGGCGCGCGGCCAAGGGCGTTCGCTCGCTGACCTATCACACGCGTTCGGCATTGCGGTTCTATCACGAGCTGGCCGACGCCTTCACCGTCTGCGACGCCTACCACTGCTCCGAAATGGGGCCCACCAACCCGAACCGGATGTACCTGTTCACCGGCAAACTCGGCTTCGAGCCGGACGGCACCACCCGCGCCATCGGCAACAACGCCTGGCAGAACCCCGGGCACACCGGCTACACCTGGAAGACCTACGCCGAACGTCTCCAGGCCGCGGGCCGCAGCTGGCGGGTGTATCAGGAATGGGACAACTACGGCGACAACTCGCTCGACTATTTCAGCAGCTTCCTGGCCGTCGGTACCAAGGCGCTGTCGAAGGTGAAGGACTCCGCCGGAAAAGCCTTCCCGAAGCTGGAGTACTTCTACTACGCACTGGATTCGGCTTCGGCCGCCGAACGGACCCGGCTGCTCGACGGGCTGGCCGCCGGCGTCGCGACCCTGACCGCGTCCGAGCGTGCCCTGTACGACCGCGGGCTGGCCCGGGTCGCGCCGAAGCAGTTGCCGAGTGCCTTCAAAGCCGATGTCGACGCGGGCAGGCTGCCGTCGGTGTCGTGGATCGTCGCGCCGGAATCGCAGACCGAACATCCTGCGTGGGGGCCCAACACCGGGGCCGATCTGGTCAAGTCGATCCTGGACACGATCGCCTCCAAACCCGAGGTGTGGAACAAGACGCTGTTCCTGCTGACCTACGACGAAGACGGCGGCTTCTTCGACCACATGCCGCCGCCCGCGCCGCCCGCCTCCGACGCGGAGGGCAAGAGTTCCGTCGCCACGACCGACGAATTCGTCTCCGGTGAGCCGATCGGGCTGGGCGTCCGGGTGCCGATGTTCGTCATCTCGCCGTGGAGCCGCGGCGGGAAGGTGTGCTCGGAGGTCTTCGACCACACCTCGGTGCTGCGGTTCCTGGAACGGTGGTGTGGCGTCGCCGAACCGAACATCTCGCCGTGGCGGCGCACCGTCTGCGGCGATCTGACGTCGGCGCTGGACACCACCGCTCCGAGCGCGACCTATCCGGCGCTGACCAGGCCGGTGCCGACGAGCGGGCCGTGGAACACCCAGCCGCAACCGCCTTCCGTGCAGAAACTTCCCGTGTCGGAGACCGGCGTCCGCCCGGCGAGGCCGTTGCCCTACCAGCTCACGGCCTCGGGGCGAGTGACGGCCGAACGGTTCTGGATCGACTTCGCCAGCACCGGGGCGGCGGGCGCGCATTTCTACGTGTACGCCAACGCACACCGGACCGACGGGCCGTGGCGCTACACCGTCGCCGCGAACGCGACGCTCTCGGACTATTGGCAGGTGGGTTCCCCGGACGGCGCGTACGACCTCACCGCGCACGGCCCCAACGGTTTCGTCCGGCGGTTCGCGGGCAACCGGATCACCGCGACCACCGGCGGCAAACCGAATCCGGAAGTCGTGCTGCGACAGGGTTCCGGTGTCGTGTACCTGAAGATGACGAACGCGGGCGCCGCGTGCGAGCTCACTGTGCGCGCCGGCAACCGGGGAGGCGGACCGTGGACGTACTCGGTCGCTTCCGGGGCGACGGTCGAGGACTGGTTCAGCACCGAAGGCGGCATGAGTGGTTGGTACGACCTGACCGTTCAGGGGCCGGATGGCTTCCTTCGCCGCTTCGCGGGCCATGCCGAGACCGGCGCCGAAACCATCAGCGACCCGGTCATGGGTTCCGGGCCGCTCGCCGCCACCGTCCGCTCGGCCGACAGCCAGGAGACCGTGGGCGAATCCGGTGCCGCCACGAACGCCGTCGACGGTGATCCCGCCACCCATTGGCACACCAAATGGTCCGGCGGGGAAGACCCGCTGCCGCACGAACTGCACCTCGACCTGGGCGCCACCCGCACCGTCACAGGCCTGGCGTACTTGCCGCGCCAGGACGGTTCGGACCACGGCCGTGTCGGCGGCTACGAGGTCTACCTGAGCACGGACGGTTCGGGGTGGGGAAGTCCTGTCGCCACCGGCACTTTCCCCGACGACGCGGCCCGGAAGACGCTTCGGCTCTGGCCGGCCCGGGCCCGCTATGTGCGGTTCCGCGCCCTCACCGAAGCCGGCGGTCGCGGCCCGTGGACGTCGGCGGCGGAAGTCACCCCGCTCGGCTGGACGTGAAGGGTGCTCCGCCGCTAAGCGGTGGACTTGACGGGGGCCTCGCCCGGCTCTTGGCTGTCCACAAGGGACACATTACGAGACGAATGTGCTCGATTTGGGTGACTTGCACAGTTCGCGATGGGGTCGTGAGTGGCGTTTCGGGCGACACCTGGTTGAGGGCTTGGGGGAGGCTGGTCGCTCCTGGCGGTGTGTGCGGGAATCGGGACGCCGGGCATGCCCCCAATGTGGCATTGGGGACGCTGACCGTCCCCAATGCCACATTGGGGGCATCAATCGGACACTCGATCGCCTGACGGTGTCCCTTGTGGACACTGAAGCCGTGCCGGTGTCCAGGGCTGCGCCACCTTGGCTCGCCCTTTCGTGTGATCAGGGGCGGAACTCGCGTGATCAGGGGCGCGACACGCGTGTCCAGACGGACATCACACGGCGGTACCCGCTCGCAGGCGAGTTCGCCGCCCAATCACGCGAGTTCCGCCTCCAATCACGTGGCCCCGCCTCTGATCACGCGAGTTCGGCGTCCAGTCACGTGTGTGACGTGCGGGATCACGCGTCTCCCGAGTCCGTGAAGGGGTCCTTCACGGAACGACCGCCAGGCGCGAGGGTGCGCGGTCTTGTATCGTGCGTTTGATACAAGACCGGGGAGGTCGATCGTGCCCTTCGACAACGTGCTGGTCGTGGCCCTTCGGTGGCCTATCCGCTGTGGTTCCGCGGCATCGACCGCCTCGCCCCGGCGTCGGTTTCCCTGCTGACGCTGGCCAACCCCCTCGTCGCCACGGCCGCCGGTTTCCTGGTGCTCGGCCGGACCCTCACCGGCTGGCAGCTCACCGGTTTCGCCATCGCCCTCACCGCGTTGACGCTGAGCCGAACACTCAGGTCTCCCAGGTGACCGGCAATTCGTGGACGCCGTAGATGTTCATGTCGGTCTTGAGCTTGACCTCGTCGGCGGGGACGGCGAGCGCGAGCGTCGGGAAGCGGCGCAGCAATCCCTCGAAACCCGCCTTCATCTCGATCCGCGCCAGCTGCTGGCCGAGGCACTGGTGGATGCCGTGCCCGAAGGACAACAGGCCGCGGGCGTTGCGGCGCAGGTCCAGGGCGTCGGGGTTGTCGAACCGCCGCGGATCACGGTTGGCGGCCAGCAGCGAGATGATGACGGTCGACCCCGCGCGGATCGTTTCGCCGCCGAGTTCCAGGTCTTCCGTGGCGTAGCGGAAGAAGATGTCGGCGACGGACAGGTAGCGCAGCATTTCTTCCACGGCGCCGGGCAGCAGCTCCGCGTCGGCACGCAGTTCGGCCAGCTGTTCGGGGTGTTCCAGCAGCGCGAAAGTGCCCAGCGACAGCATGTTCGCGGTGGTCTCGTGGCCCGCGAGCAGCAGCAGGAAAGCGGCTCCCGCGAGCTCCTCGATGGTGAGGTCTTCGTGGCGGCCGAGGTCGGACAGGATGTCGTCGCCGGGCGTCTCGCGTTTGCGGGTGACCAGTTCGGTGAGGAAGGTGTTCATCCCGATGAACGCGGCCATCTTCTCCTCCAGCGTCTGGTCCCTGACCATGAGCTGGGCGGAGTCGGCCTGGAAGCTCTCCCGGTCTTCGTACGGGACGCCGAGCAGTTCGCAGATCACCAGTGACGGCACCGGCAACGCGAACTCCTTGACCAGATCGACCGGCGGGACCAGCGCGGCCATCGCGTCCAGCTGCCGTTCGGTGATCTCGGCGATGTGGTCTTCGAGCTGCTTCATCCGTTTGACGGTGAAGGCGCCGGTGAGCCGCTTGCGCAACCGGCCGTGGTCCGGCGGGTCCATGGCGATGAACATGCCCGGCATCGGCGGGGAGGGCTCGGTCGGGGTGGGCATCCCCGGGGTCTCGTACGGCGCGTGGAGGATGCCGATGTCCTGGCGGGAGCTGAACCGGGTGTCGGCCATCAGCTGCCGGGCCTCGTCGTAGCCGGTGACGAGCCAGCCTTCGTGGCCGTCGGGGAAGACCATGGGACTCACCGGGCGGGCCTCGCGCAGCCGGGTGATCTCGCTGGGCGGGTCGAAGGGGCCCGCGTCGCGGTCCATCGGGAGGCCCTGCGGGATGGGAACCGTCTGAGTCATCGCTTCGCCTTTCGTGGTGGTTGTGACGACCACTCTCACCGCGCGGCCTGACATCGGGCTGACACGGCACTGACACCACCCGTGTCAGCGGCGTGGCGGGGGCGTGTCAGCGCGGCCGCCCAAAGTGGTGACCATGAACGACACAGCGATCGCGGTCTCCGGACTGCGGAAGACCTTCGGCGACAAGGTCGTGCTCGAAGGTATAGACCTCGAGGTCCCCTCCGGCACCATTTTCTCCCTGCTCGGGCCGAACGGGGCGGGCAAGACGACGACGGTGAACCTGCTGACCACCTTGATGAAGGCCGACGGCGGGACGGCGAAGGTCGCCGGCCACGACATCGTCACCGAAGCCAAGGCGGTGCGCGCGGCGATCGGCGTCACCGGCCAGTTCGCCGCGGTGGACGAACTGCTCACGGGCCAGGAGAACCTCCAGCTGATGGTGGACCTGAGCAGGGGCACCGCCGGCAAGCGGGTCGTCACCGACCTGCTGGAACGCTTCGACCTGGTGGAATCGGCACGGAAACCGGCGTCGACCTACTCCGGCGGCATGCGCCGGAAACTGGATCTGGCGATGACGCTCGTCGGCGATCCGCGGATCATCTTCCTCGACGAGCCCACCACGGGACTGGACCCGCGCAGCCGTCGCACGATGTGGTCCATCATCCGCGAGCTGGTGGCGGGCGGCGTGACCGTCTTCCTCACCACCCAGTACCTCGAGGAAGCCGATCAGCTCGCCGACCGGATCGCGGTCCTCGACCAGGGCCGCCTGGTCGTCGACGGCACTCCCGACGAACTCAAGCGGCAGATGCCCGGCACGCACGTCCGGCTCCGGTTCACCACCGTCGCCGAACTCGACGCGGCGGCGCGGATCTTCCCCGGGGCCACCCGGGACGACGAGGCGCTCGCGCTGCGAGTCCCCAGCGACGGCGGGACGAAATCCCTGCGCTCGCTGCTGGACCGGCTCGACGAGTACGCGGTCAGCGCCGAAGAGTTCTCCGTCCACACCCCTGATCTCGATGACGTTTTCCTCGCCCTGACGGGCCACAACACGGAGGCAGTGCAGTGAAATCCCCCTCGACGGTGATGTTGCGCCGTAACTTCAAGCACCTCGTCAGGAATCCGACCTCGGTGTTCAACGCGATCCTGATGCCGGTCGTGATGATGCTGATGTTCGTGTACGTGTTCGGTGACGCGTTCAGCGTCGGCGTCGACTACATCGACTACGCGACACCGGGATTGATGCTGCTGGCCGTCTGCTACGGGCTCGGCGCGACCGCGACGGCGGTGAACTCCGACATGACCAAGGGCATCATCAACCGGTTCAAGGTCATGGACGTCTCCCGCGGCGCGGTGCTGAACGGGCATGTCGTCGCCAGCGTGCTGACCAACCTGATCGCCATCGCGGCGCTCACCGGCGTGGCCTTCCTGCTCGGCTTCTCCCCGGCGGCGGGATTCCTCGACTGGCTGGGCGTGGTCGGGATCGTCGTGCTGCTCGGTTTCGCGGCGGCCTGGCTCACCGTCGCGCTGGGCCTGGCGGCGAAATCCCCGGAGACCGCGGGGATGGCCTCGGTGCCGCTGGTCATGCTGCCGTTCTTCAGCAGCGCGATCGTTCCCGCCGAGAAGATGGGCCCCGGGCTCCGGGAGTTCGCGGAGTACCAGCCGTTCACGCCGATCATCGAGACCCTGCGCGGCCTTCTCAACGGGGCACCGGCCGCGGGCGACGTGTATCTCGCTCTCGGCTGGTGCGCCGGGATCGCGCTCGCCGGCTACCTGTGGGCGTCCTCGACGTTCAAGAAGCGAGCGTGACCTCGACCAGTTGCTTCCAGTCCGCCTTGGTGCCCTCCTGCGCCGCCTCCGCGAATTTCGCTTCGCCGAGGCGGCGCAGCACTGTCCGCTCGATCCGGGTCACGTCCGGACGGGACCGATCCGGCAGCCCGCGCAGTTCGTCGGCCGCCCCGAGCAGCCGCGCGGCCTGTGCGGGATCGTCCTGGCGCAGGGCCAGATCCGCGACGCCGACGAGCATGTGGGCGATCAGGGGCACGTGCCGCACCTCGGCCGCCGCCTGCCAGGCCGCTTCCCGATGCGCCCGGGATTTCTCGAGATCGTCCGCGAAGTAGCCCTGAAGGTCGTGGCTGATGGCGCGAACGTGTCCCAGGCCCGCCTCGTCGCCCATCACGGTCGTCGCGAAGGTGAGTTGCTTCGCCGCTTCCTCGGATTCGCCGCGCCAGTGGGCGAGTTCCGCCTCTGAAAGGGCCATCATGCCCAATGCCCCCGGCCACGTGACCTGTTCCGAGTACCGCTGCGCTTCGGCCATGGCGGCCGCGCAGGCATCCTCGTCGCCCATCAGCCAGTACAGCTGCGCCTGCCGCGACCGCAGCCGGATGAGGTCCTCGACCGAACCGACCTCGGTCACGACCGTGACCGCCTCTTCGTAGTACTCGCAAGCGGTGGCGAACTCGCCGCGAGTGGCGATGCGATCCGCCAATTCGGTCAGGGCGAACGAGATGCCGAACCGTTCGCCGAGCGCGCGGAACTCACCGAGCGCCCGCTCGAGATACTCGTCCGCCTCCCGGCCGGGACGGCCGAGGGTGACCCGCATCTTGCCGAGGTGCAGCCTGCCCAGCGCGCGGACCCACGCGTTTTCGTCCTCCAGCACCGGTTCCCACGCGGACAGCGCTTCGTCCCCGGCCAGCATGCGTTCCAGCGGGACGACGAGCCCGAGCAGCGGATGCTTCGACTCGCTGTGCCTGCTCAGCCGATACGACTCGTGGATCCACTTCGCCGCGGTGTTTTCGTCGGCGAAGCCGGAACTGACGAACAGCGAAACGAGCCCGTAGACCACGGCCGCGACGTCGTCGGACACCTCGCCGGGCGTCCTGACGGCCGCGCTGACCAGTTCCATGCCTTCCGCGCGGTGCCCGCTGAGCCACCAGTACCAGCCACAGGCCGCAGCGAGCCGCATCGCCTCCGGTGCCTCGCCCGCGGCGAGCGCACCGCGCATCGCGGAAATGATGTTGTCGTGCTCGGCATTGAGTTTGGCCAGCCATTCGAGCTGTTCGGCGCGGCGGAGCATCGGCTCCGCGGCCTCGGCGAGCTCGGTGAAACAGGCCAGATGCGCGTGGCGTGCCACCACCGTTTCGCTGGCCTCGGCGAGCCGTTGCGCGGCGTACTCCTTGATCGTGCCGAGCATCCGGTAGCGCGGCGCTTCGTCACCCGCCGCGACCAGCAGCGACTTTTCGGTCAGCGCGGTGAGCAACTCCAGGACCTCGTACTGCTCGACGGCCTCGCTGACACAGACCTGTTCGGCCGCCTCCAGGCTCGCCCCGCCCGAGAACACCGAAAGACGGCACAGGACGGTCCGTTCGGCGTCGCTCAGCAGCTCCCAGCTCCAGTCGACCATGGCACGCAACGTCCGATGCCGGGGCAGCGCGGTCCGGCTGCCGCCGGTCAGCAGGCGGAACCGGTCGTCGAGCCGGTTCGCGAGCTGGTCGACGGACATGGTGCGCAGCCTGGCCGCGGCCAGTTCGATCGCCAGCGGCATCCCGTCCAGCACCCGGCAAACCCGCGCCATCGTGGCCAAAGTGGCTTTGTCGGCCACGAAATCCTTGCGTACGGCGCTCGCCCTGTCCCGCAGCAATTGGACGGCGGGGGAGGATTCGATCTCGCCGGGGCCCGCGTGCCGGTCCGGTACGGCCAGCGGCACGACATGCCACAACGTCTCACCGGTGATCCCGAGCGGCTCCCGGCTCGTCGCCAGTATCCGCAGACGGCGGCATTCCCCGAGAACTCGATGGGCGAAGGCCGCGGCCGCCTCGATCACGTGCTCGCAGTTGTCGAGGATCAGCAGGACTTCGCGTTCCCGGATCGCGGCGACGATCCGTTCGACGGGTTCGGCGCTCGTCGAGTCACCGAGCAGCGCGTCGCGAAGACCGAGTGCGGCGAGCGTCGCCTGAGCGATGTTGTTCCCACCCCCCTGCCCTTCGGGCCCGCCCCCCTTGTCCCCGTCTGCGTCGATGGCCGCGAGTTCCACCAGCCATGCCCCGTCCGGCAGGTCACCGAGCAGGGTACGCGCGGTTTCCGTGGCCAGCCGGGTCTTTCCCGAACCACCGGGCCCGATCAGCGTGGTGAGCCGGTGCTCGGCGACGAGTTCGCGGACCTTGGCGACATCGGTGTCCTTGCCGACGAAACTGGTCAGCTCGGCGCGCACGTTGGTCTTGCGGTTCTCCTCCCGGCGTCCCAGCTCACCCCGCAGGAGTGCGACATGCACCGCGGACAGCTCGGGCGAGGGATCGACGCCCAGCGCGTCGGCCAAGGCTTCCCGGGTGCGCTGGTACACGAGCAAGGCCTCGGTGTCGCGGCCCGTCGCCGCGAGAGCCCGCATGAGCGCGGCGACGAGCCGCTCACGCAGCGGATGCGCGGCCACCAGATCCGTCAGCTCGGTGACCAGTTTCGCGCCGTGGCCGAGGTCGAGTTCCGCGTCGAACCGATCCTCCAGCGCCGTCAGGCGAAGCCCTTCGAGCCGGGTGACCGCGGCGTCGAAAGCGCCGCTTTCCTGCAGGCCGACGTCTTGCATGGCCGCGCCGCGCCACAGGTCGAGCGCCTCGCGCAGCCGCTTCGGCTCTTCGTCGCCGCGGGCGCTCTCGACGAGACGCTCGAACCGCACGGCGTCGACGTCGTCGGGCGTCACCTTCAGCCGGTAGCCGTCCGTCTGGCCGTCGACGACCCCTTCCGGCAGCACCTTCCGCAGCCGGGAAACCAAGCGCTGCAACGCGTTCGTCGCGTCGGCGGGCGGCTGTTCACCCCAGATCCAGTCGACGAGCGTCGCTTTCGGAACCACCCGCCCCGGTTCGAGCGCGAGGGCGATCAGCAACCCGCGCAGCCGGGCGCCCGGCACGTCGGCGAGGCCGCCGTCGTCCGTGCGTACCTCGAAGGGGCCCAGCATCCCGATCCGCATTGCGCCGATTTTGCCACGGGTGACCAGGGGACTTACGACTCGCCGGTGATCCTCGCCGATCCGATCGAGGCCGCGGTGATCGCCCTGGCGGCGGTCTGCGTCGACGAGCTGGAGTTCAGGCCGGTGAGCGAAGCCCGGTCGAGGGCGTGCACGACGAACTCGTAGGTGTTCACGGTGGAGGGCGAACACGGCCCCTGATAGCCGTAGAGGCTCGCGCTCCCGCGGTAGTAGACCTGCCTGGAGCCCGCCGGAACCGGCGGGCGGTAGACGTGCTGGACGTTCTGGGGGAGCGAAGCCGTGCTCGCCGGGATGTCGTAGATGACCCAGTGGATGAGGTTGGCGTTGTCGAGGTCGCGCATGACGATCGCGTGGCTCTTGGCCGCGGCGGGAGCACCCGACCAGGCCAACGGCGGCGACTCGTTCTTCTTGGCCGGATCCTGCCCGCCGCCGCTGGTGCACTCGTGGACCTTGGGCATGAGACCGCCGTCGGCGAACGCGGTACTGGACAGGGTGAACGCGTTCTGTGCCGTCGATGCCGACGGCGAGAGGACGGTGGCGCCGACGGCGAACAGGGCGCAGAACACGATTCTCGTTGCTCTCATCGGAGACTCCCGAGGCGTTGGTGGTTCCCGTGCGCCCGATTCAGCGTAGGCAGCCGGGAAACCCGCGGCTAGCGCACTTTCCCGGCCGATCGAGGTGTTTTCGCCGGGTGCCGGTACTCGGGTTTCGCGTGCTTGAAGGCGTAACTCACGTGATTGGAAGGCGATCTCGCGTGATTGGGCGGCGATCACGCGGGGGCCGGGTCAGGAGCGGACGAGTACGGAGAAGTAGATCGGCTTGTTGGCGGGGAAGAGTTCCCGGTCCTGTTCGTCGACCATCTTCCAGAAGATCTTGCAGTCGGCGGGGGCGGTCGGCGGGGTGCTCACGGTGACCGTCACCTGCACGCGGCCCTGCGGGGCGGTGTCGTTGACCGGGATCCGGTCCGGGGTGCGGCAGGTGCCGGGCGCGACCGGGAGGTCGGTGCGGCGCAGGTACCGCTTCCGCCACTCCACCGTGCCGGTGTTCTGGAGCTCCCACACCTTCACGAACTGGGTGCCCGGTTTGACGACGGTGTCGTCGGGGATGGTGACGTCGGCGATGAACTTGCTCGAGTCGCCGGGATGCGGCGGTCCGGCTTCGTCCTGCCCGCCGGGCAGCAGGATGACCACGACGGCGGTGACCGCGGCGACGAGGACGAGGGCGAGCGGTATCAGGACACGCTTGGACCGCCATCGCGGAGCGGCGTCCGGTTCACGGTCGGTGGCGAGCACGAGCTGGACACCCTGCCATCTGGCGTGCCACTCCTGTTCGTCACCGTCGCAGGCGCGGACGAATTCCCGGACCGTCTCCCACGGCTGGAGCCGTTTGCCGGTGACGGTGAGGTGCAGGGTCGCGTGCGACACCGCGCCGGACTTCGCGGCCATCTTCCGGAACGACGGCTCCCCGGCCCGCGTCCGCAGCTTCCGCAGCTCGGCCATGAACGCTTCCAGCTCCGGTGCCCGTTCGTCTGTTCGCGGTTCCGGCACGCTTCCCCTCGCGATCGTGTCTGATGTGACAACGATTTTCGTCACTCTGCGCGGCCAGGTGACTATATCGCGAAGAGTGTCCGGATCGCCGCGCTGACCAGCGGTATCGGCCTGGCCACGGCCCTGTCAAACGCTGTCAACCTGCGCTTTTGACGTCAGACGTTCCGTACAGGCGGTTCCGGCTGACACCGCTCCGGGGCCAGTGTCGATCACAAGCCGCTCACAGGGAGCAGCACGACGAGTGAAGGAGCAGTCATGCGCAAGGTGGCAACCGCCGCGATGTTCGCCGCTCTGTCCGGAGCCGCGCTGGGGATGACGGCGGCACAGCCCGCGGTGGCCGCGCCGTCGGTGAACATGGAGGCCGTGGTCAAGGCGGCCATGTGGGATCCGTACAAGGCCGACCAGTCGATCACGCCGGGTTCCGGTGAGAGCGTGAAGGCGGTCGAGCAGGCGCTGGCCGCGAAGAACCTTCTCGACAAGAAGCAGGTCGACGGTCACTTCGGCACGTCGACGGTGACCGCGTACCAGAAGTACCAGAAGTCGCTGGGGCACAGCGGCCTCGCCGCCAGCGGGCTGCCGGGCAAGGGCTCGCTGACCGAACTGGGCAAGGGCCGCTACACCGTGACCGCGCCGATCAGCGTCGGTTCGAAGACCAGCCTCGACGGCAAGACGGTGAACAAGCGCACCGCCGACATGATCGCGGCCGCGGAGAAGAAGGCCGGGGTCAAGTTCACCATCACCCAGGGCTCGTACAACGCCGGCGGCGTCGGTGCCTCGGGTGGCACGCACGACGGCGGGGGCGCCGTCGACATCTCGGTGAACAACATCTCGAACAAGACCGCCGCGGTGAAGGCACTGCGCGAGGTCGGCTTCGCCGCGTGGCACCGCACTCCCGGCCAGGGCAACTGGGCGGAGCACATCCACGGTATCGCGATCAGCGACACCGACATGTCGCCGCAGGCGCAGGCGCAGGCCGGTGACTACTTCAAGGGGCTCAACGGTCTGGCGAGCCACGCCAAGGACGACGGTCCCAAGGTGAAGAAGGTGACCTGGGAAGAGTTCAAGCGCGGCTGACCCACCGCGTTCCGGACAGGGCGGGCGGCTTCGGCCGCCCGCCCTGCCGCGTCCGGCACGTCACCGCGGGCTCGTCCGCCGCCAGTGTTCGGCCGCCTCGCTCATGTCCCTGTGCAGCTGCCGGAAGAACCGGCTGGTGGCGTCCAGCCGCGCGCCCGCCGGACCGTCGATCAATCCGGCGCCGCGGCGGGTGACCTCCGCCCATTGGGTCATCGCTTCGAGGCTGGCCTGCCAGGCGCGATAGCCGAAGTCGTCTTCGATGACGTACCGCTGCCGTCTGCCTTCGCGTTCGCGGCCGATCAGGCCGCGTTGTCCGAGCCAGCCGACGGCCTTGGACACCGACGCGGGGCTGACCTCCAGCCGGGCGACCAGTTCGGCGGCGGTACTGCCGCCGGTGTCCGCGGTGAACAGGCAGGCCAGCACCCTGGCCATCATCGCCGGGACGCCGGTCGCGGCCATCATCTCGGCGAACTCGGTTTCGAAGTCCCCCAGCGTTTCCGGGGTCCGCGTGGTGACGGGCGGCGGGCCGGGTTTGCGGCGGCGTGCCCGCCATCGCGTCGCCTGGTGCGCTTGGCCGGCCCGATAGCCGTGGGCGCCGCCGTTGCGCGCCACCTCGCGGATCACCGTCGATTTGGGGCGTTCCAGCCGCCGGGCGATTTCGGCGTAGGTGAGGCCCGCGGCCAGCCCGGAGGCGATCTGCCCGCGCTCGTCGTGGGTCAGGCGGTTTCCCGGCACCCGTCCTCCGCTCCTGGTGCATTCAGCTCCATGGTCATTGCATCGATTGTAGGCCTGCCACCTGGATAAACCGTGAACTCGTGTTGCGGGAGCTGGAAAAGCGGTCCTAATGTTTCGTCGAGAGTGAAGAGAGGGGACACGGGATGACGGCCAAGGTATGCCTGGTCACCGGCGCTTCGTCAGGGATCGGCCACGCCACCGCGCTGGAGCTCCTGCGCGCCGGGCACAGCGTTTACGGCGCCGCGAGGCGCGTGGAGAAAATGGACGACCTCCGCGCGGCGGGCGGGCGTCCGCTGAAGATGGACGCCAGGAACGAGGACGATCTCCGCCGCGCGGTCGACACCGTTCTCGAGGAGCAGCAACGGATCGACGTCCTGGTCAACAACGCCGGCACCGTTCTGCACGGTGCCATCGAGGACGTGCCGCTCGACAGCGCGCGCGATCAGCTCGAAGTCAACCTCCTCGCGCCCGCGAGGTTGGTCCA
The DNA here is from genome assembly GCF_044547565.1 of Amycolatopsis sp. NPDC052450. Taxonomy (NCBI): domain Bacteria; kingdom Bacillati; phylum Actinomycetota; class Actinomycetes; order Pseudonocardiales; family Pseudonocardiaceae; genus Amycolatopsis; species Amycolatopsis sp. NPDC052450. Next base: position 252,435 of record NZ_JBIUAQ010000009.1, read on the forward strand.
GCTCGTTCTGCCCGCCATGCGGGCCCAGCGGTCCGGCACGATCGTCAACGTCTCGTCGATCGGCGGCGAGATCGCCTTGCCGTTCGGGGCCTGGTACTACGCGTCGAAGCACGCGCTGGAAGCCTTCTCCGACACGCTTCGCATGGAGGTCGAGCCCTTCGGCATCGACGTCGTGATCATCCAGCCGGGCATCATCAAGACCGAGTTCGAGGACCAGACGGCCGCGCAGCTCCGCGAGAATTCGGGCGGCGGGGCGTACCGGGAGATGGCGGAAGCCATGGCACGCCACGGCGAAACCGGGCTCAGTGACGGCTCGGACCCCTCAGTCGTCGTCGATGCCATCCGCCGCGCGATCGAGGCCGACAAGCCGGAAACGCGCTACGCGGTCGGCCACCTCGCCGAGAAACTCCTCGAGCTCAACAGGACCCTGCCGGATCGCGAGTTCGACCAGCTGGCCATGCGCGCGACGAAGTAGCTCAACCGCTCGGCTTCTGGACGATCCTGCGGCGGCGGGTGCGGGCGACGCCGATCCACAGCAGCACCGAAACGACGGCCCCCGGCGCCGCCGTCAGGTACACCGGCCACGCGCGGAAACCCGACACCCACAGCATCGTGACCAGGCCCAGGGTGATCAACGTCCAGATCAGGGCGAGACTGCCCCCTTTCCGCCTCCAACGGGCGGCGAAGCCACGCATCCTGTCCCTTACTCGGCTCACACCGGTGAATACCCGCTCTTCGCCTGGTCAACCCCGGAAAAATCAGGCGCGGAGATAGCCGGTGATCATCGCGACGAGCTCGTTCTCGAGCCGGGTGACGTCGATGGAACCGGGCGCGGCGATGAGCTGGTGCACGGTCAGTTCCACGGTGGACGCAACGAGCCTTGCCGCCGTGTCCTTGTCCTGGACGCGGACCTCGGGGTGACCGTCGAGGAGTTCCCGCAGGTCACCGATCATCTCCCACTCGAGCCGGGTGACCCGCTCCAGCAGTTCGCCGGAGCGGGGCGCCTGCTCCAGCATGATCTGCAGCAGCCGCGGATCGTCGAGATGGTTGTCGATCACCGTGCGCACGAACTCCCGGACGATGGTCTCGAGCGGCTCCGGCGACCGCTTGTACCGGCGGAGCGTCTCGGTGGCCCGGTCACCGTCGAGGTGGCGGGTCAGCAACTCGGCCAGGATCGCGTCCTTGTTCGGGTAGTACTGGTACAGCGAGCCGATCGAGATCCGGGCCCGTTCGGCGATCCGGTTCGTGGTCCCCGCGGCGTACCCGTACTCGGCGAAAATGTGAGCAGCGGCGGTGAGGATGCGCTGCCTGGTCAGCTCCGCCCGCACCTGGCGCGGCCGTTTACGTGGCTGGATCCGTCGTTCCTCCGACGTCATGGCACTCCCGGTGAAGCGGCGTGAAAGCGAGTAGCGAGCAGACTGAGTAATTGCTCATAATTGTGCCATGACCAGCAGTGATCTCGTGAACGAGACGCGTCCGCGGCGGCTTTCGCCCGAGGAGGTGCGCGCCCGGCTCGGTGAACCCGAGGCCATGATCAAGGCCAAGGTCCACGACCGCGTCGACCGGCACGGCCGCCGGTTCATCGCCCATTCCCCGTTCGTGGCGATGGCGACGGCCGACGCGACGGGCCTGCCCGACTGCTCACCGCGCGGCGACTACCCGGGTTTCGTGAAGGTGCTCGACGAGCGCACCCTGGCGATCCCCGACCGGCCGGGCAACAAGATCGCCGACTCGTTCCGCAATCTCGCCGAGAACGACGGGATCGGGTTGATGTTCGTGGTCCCCGGCGTGCGGGAGGTGTTCCGGGTCAACGGTCGCGCCTATCCCACCGACGAACCGGACGTCCTCGCCAGGATGCGCACCGAAGGCAAACCGGCGGAACTGGCGATCATCGTCGAGGTCGTGGAGACCTTCTTCCACTGCGGCCGCGCGCTGGTCCGGTCCCGGCTCTGGGATCCCGCGAGCCAGGCACTGGCGGACGAGTTGCCGTCGGCAGGCGAGATGGCCGCCGAGCAGATGGGGCTCGACGTCGATCCGGCGGTACTGGAGAACATGCTCGAAACCGCCTATCGGCAGTTGTACTGAGGTGATTTCGTTGATGCAACGGACCGTTCTCGACCGGGTGGAACCGGTCGCCGAGGGCACCGTCTCGCTCGTCCTGCGTGGCGCCGAGGGACCGCTGGCGCCCTGGGAGCCGGGCGCGCACGTCGATCTGGCGCTGCCGAACTGGCTGACCCGGCAGTACTCGCTGTGCGGCGACCCTGCCGATCTCGGTGGCTACCGGGTCGCCGTCCGATACGACCGGCTGAGCCGGGGCGGCTCGGAGTACATCCACCTGTTCCTGCGCGAGGGTCGCACGCTCGACGTTTCGTTGCCGCGCAACAACTTCCCGTTGCTGCCCGCGCCGGAGTACCTGTTCATCGCCGGCGGGATCGGCATCACGCCGATGCTGCCGATGCTGGCGGCGGCGGGTCCTTCGGCCAGGCTGGTGTACGTGGGCAGGTCTGCGGCCACCATGCCGTTCGCCGCCGAACTCAAGGCCACGTACGGCGATCGGGTGAGTCTCCACTTCACCGCCGAGCGCGGCAGGCCCGATTTCGCCGCGACGGCGGCCGGGCTCGGTCCGCGAGCACTGGTCTACTGCTGCGGCCCCGCCTCGATGCTCGACGCGGCCGAAGCGGCGTTTCCCGCGCAGCGGCTGCACCTGGAGCGTTTCCGGCCGGTGGTCAAGGACTTCGCGCCCGACGCACCGTTCGAGGTGCACTGTGTCCGATCAGGACGGACGGTCCCGGTCGCGGCCGAAGAGTCCATGTTGGACGCTTTGCGCCACGCGGGGTACCCGATCCGGTCCGGCTGCCGCGAAGGGGTTTGCGGCAGTTGCGAGATCGCCGTCGTCGGTGGTGAACCGGAACACCGCGACGACATCGGCGCGCCACCGGGACGCATGTACTGCTGTGTCTCCCGCGCGTCTTCGCGGCTCGAGGTCGACCTCTGACCGGACGTGAAGGAATTTCCCCGAATTGCCGGGTGAACGGGGCGGTGTAACCCTGGTCATACCGAACGACACCACCACCACGAAATACAGGAGTCGTTATGACCACCACCGAAATGCCCGCTGTCCACGAATGCACGGTCAGTGGCTGCTCGTACAACCACGACGGCTGTCACGCTTTCGCCATCACGGTCGGCGGCGGCAACGGATCGGCCGATTGCGGAACGTTCGTCCCGCTCAACACCAAAGGCGGACTCGATCGAGTGACCGCCCAGGTGGGTGCCTGCTCCCGGACCGACTGCCGTCACAATTCCGCGCTGGAATGCACCGCATCGAGTGTCCGGGTGGGACCTGGCGAGGGTGATCACGCCGCCAACTGCCTGACCTACGCCCCATAGCCACTTGCGCGTGAAGGCCCCTCCCCTCGGCTCAGCAGAGGGAAGGGGCCTTCACGCGCGATCAGCTTCCGGTCTGGGCGCAGCTGGCGGCGTCGGTGCCGAGGAGAGGGTCGGTCACCGGACGGGCGGTGATCGGAATGGTCTTCTGGGTGGTCAGCGCGCCGTCGCGGAGGGTGTAGACGGTGCGCGTGCCCGAGTAGGTGAGCGGGTCGGCGCCGAGGTCGTCGGCTTCGGCGGCGACGGTCTCGAAAGTGCGGCCGCCACCTTCGAGCGGGGTGCACTGGTAACCCAGGTGGGCGGCGACGCCGCCGCCTTCGGCGACCGACAGCGGCTTGCTGTCGTTGCCGACGACCTGGCGGAGGTTGCGGCCGTCGTAGTGCAGGGCGGTGAAGAAGGTGGTGTTGGCGCCGACGGACTGGGTGACGATCAGTTCGGCGCGGCCGTCACCGTTGAGGTCGGTGACGCGCGGGGCCTCGAGCGGGACGGAGCTGTCGGCGCCGAGGTGGATCGAGGTGAAGGTACCGTGCACGGTGGCGGAAATGACTTGGTCGTTCTCGCCGGTGAGCTGGGCGGTGACGGTCTCGATCTCGCCGTCGCCGTCGAGATCGGCGACCGTGCTGACCGGGTCGGTGGACCGCGCGGCCGGCGGACTGCTCTGCGGGCCGGCCAGCGCGGGGACGACGGCGGCGAGGCTCAGCGCCGCGGCGACGCCGGTGATGGTGGCGGTGCGGATGATGCCGCTGTGGTTCATGATGCTCTCCCTCCGACGCTTCCGGTGAACTCTTCACCGAAAGTGCTCTCATCAAGGGAGACGGTCGCGGATCAGGGACGTGCAGTGAGAGTGTGATGGGCCACACAAAGGCAACCCGGCGGCCCGCCCCCGAGGGAGCGGGCCGCTCGAGTCAGCCGATCTTCCACAGCTGGAGCGTCGAGCCTGTGTCGGCCCGTTGCGTGACGGCGGCACCGTCCGAAGTGGACGCCGTCGTCAGCAGCAGACCGGAGCGGACACTCGCGATCTTGTAGCTTCCGTCGGGCTGTTTCGCCGCTGTCCAGCGCTGATTGGCCCCACCCGTGCACGTCCACTGGATGACGCGCGCGCCCGCGGTGGTGGCGCCGCCTTCGACGTCGGCACACAGCTTCGAATGCGTGTTCGTCAGGGTGTAGGAACCATCGGACTGCCTGGTGAACAGCCATTTCTGGTTGGCACCTTGGTTCGGCGTCCACGTGACCAGCGGGGTGCCGGCGGTCGTCGAAGAGTCCGGGTCGTCGAGGTTCTTGCCTGCCGCGGCCAGCGTGTGGACCCCGCCGAGGGTGCCGGCGCCGGCGTCGGTGAACTTCAGCGTCTGCTCGGCCGTGGTCCGGCCGCCACCGACGGCGTTCCCGGTGGTGTCGGTCCACGAGCGCGGTGGTGTGGTCTCGGCCAGGCGTGAGGTCTTGCCGGACAGGCCGAGCACGAGGCCGCTGTAGCGGTTCACCAGCCGGAACGTGCCTTTGTCCACAGTGGACGAGATGACGAACCACTGCTGCCCGACCGTCGAGGACGAGGTCACCGTGGGTTTGGCTCCCCACGCTCGGCCCGCTTGCACGGCGTCGACGCCGAGGAGCTGTCCGGTGGCGGCGTTGGTGACGCGGTACGAGCCGTCGCCGTCGGACGAGAACTGCCACGCTTCACGGTCGGATCCGGTCGTGCTCGCGACCGACGTCGTCGCGGTTCCGGTGCCCTGCGCGAGAACCCGGCCGTCGCCGAGGCCGATGCGGTACTTCCGCGAAGTGTCCACAGGGGACGGTGCGGGTGCGGACGACGTGATGGTCTGGGTGGTGTACTCGCCACCCGCGTTGTTCGAACACGCCACCGCGCAGTACGACCGGAACTGCTTGCCGATGATGGTCGAGTTCGTCTTGTTCGCGGCGTCGACGAACCAGCGGTACCAGGATTGGTTGGTGTAGCCCCCGGTGTCGCCGATCAGCCGCCATTTCTGCGTCGTCAGATCGTCGGTCACGTAATAACGCTGGGGGACGACGCTGTCCACGGCCTCCGGCGCGCCGATGTAGAGACCGAGATACGCGTTGTAGGCGATGTTCATGATGAACAGATCCGATTTGCGCGGCAGCTGTCCCGCGGCGATCTGCTGGCTGACGTTGCCGGTGTTGGCCGGGTCGTAGTCGTCCGCGACGGGTGTGTAGCCGGTGTCGCCGGAGGCGGAGACGGGAACCATGTTGCTCTCGCGGCCGCCGACGCCGGGCTGGGTCCAGCCGCCGTCGAACCACTTCTGCCAGGTGCCGGACGCCATCTTGCCCGAGATCGGCGCGCGGGCGACGTGCGCCAGCCCGGTCATCGGGCCGCCGGCGCCCGCCTTCGGCACGATGCGCGAGCCGTAGTAGACGTAGAAGTAGCCGGAAGCGGTGTCGACGAACAGACGCGGATCGCCGTCGCCGTAGTCGAACGTCTGATGCGGGAAGGCCGCCGTGTCCCCGCGTTTCGTGCTGTAGGGCGAGGTGATCGCGTGGTCCTTGATGGCCCAGGTCTTCCCCTGGTCCTTCGACACGGCCATGTCGATCGCGTCGTAATGGGAGAACGAATACGCGCCGAACGGCTCGGGCGTGAACTCGTTGTGGATCAGGCCGTACCAGTCGCCGGTGTCCGGATCGACCCAGGTGCCGACGAGATCGCAGAAGTTGCGCTGTGAGTAACCCGATCCGGCGGGCGGATCCGTGGATTCCTTGCCGGTCGGGCTGTTGTTGCAGCGCCAGGTCGTGTCGTCGTTGCGGTCGGCGGGATTGGCCGGGTTCACCGCGCCGCTGACGGGATTCTTGGTGAAGCCGTCGAAGTCACGTCCGCTGTAGAAGTCCCATTCACGCGGCTGGTCCGCGCCGTAGAGCGCGGCCGCCTGCTGGAAATAGAACGTGCCGTCCTTGTCGACATAACTACTCGCCGGGGTGTCGGTGGTCGGGCTGAACGACTTCTTGGCGTCGACCGTGATGGTGTACGTCGCGTCCGGCGGTGCGGCGTCGGACGACACCGGTACCACCGTGGTCGCCGCCACGGCCAGGGCCGCGGCGCCGAGAAGAGGCAGGGTCCGCATGACTCTCTCCCAAGGGTGACCCGCACCACAGTTGGCGGGGCGGTCGCCGATGTTATGAACGTTCTTGCGCGTAAGTCAACGAGTTCACACAACTTCACGCGTCGGTCATGCACTTATTGCGCGGAAAGTCCAAGCGGGTACGCGCGGAAGTCCAAGCTCAGTCCGTCGGCACCAGCGGCGGGTCGTCGGGAGGGGGAACGCGCGAACTCCAGCCGCCGGGGACGGCCTGGACGCGTGACTCGCGGAAGCGGCCGGGGGAGATCCCGACGCGGCGGGTGAAAAGCCTGCTGAAGTAGGCGGCGTCCTCGTAGCCGATCGCCTGGGCCACCTCCTGCACCGGCATCCGCGTGGTGGCCAAAAGTTCCTTCGCGCGATTGAGGCGAAGAGTCAGCAGGTGGTCCTTCAACCCGGTCTCGGTGCTGCGGCGCACGGCCGTGCGCAGTTCGGGCAGCGTCATGCCGCGGCGGGCCGCGATCTCCGCGACGCTGATCGGCAGCAGCGCGTCGTGTGCCAGCGCCTCCAGCAGGGAACCGCCGCTGGGTGTGCTGCCTGCCGCGGCCCGGCGCAGCGCGACCAGCAGATGATGCACCGCCGCGGAGGCGTCGACCTGGGCCAGCGGGCTGCCGCCTCGCGCGCAGCGCACGATCCGGCTCACGATGTCGCGGACGGCCTCGACGTCGCCCAGCGGCACCACCGGAGTCTCCGGTGTAACGTAACCGAGTTCCACGTAGGCGTCCACGGCGCTGCCGTCGAAATCGACGAAACACTCTTCCCAGCCGTGCGCGGGATCGGGCGCGTAATGGTGCCCGACGCCGGGAACGAGCCACAGCAGTGCGGGCGCGACGACCTCCTGCCGTTCCCCGCCCGCGACGGCGAACCACCCGCGCCCCTTGGACACCACGACGGCCACGTAATGGTCGAGCACGCGCGGCCCCACGACGGGCAGCCCGCCGTGTTGAAGTCCGACGCCGAGGCACACCAGGCCCAGCCGTCGGTGCACGGCGGACGGAGTGAAGTACCGCATCCAGGTCCGGTAACCCATCCCCGCATCCTTGCAGCAAGGTACCCGCCGAATTCGTAACCCTCGAACGCCATTCCCTCTGATTCCTCAGCCGCCGCGCTGACGCCTCCGCCCTTGGCGGAAGTTCCGGTATACGTGGAAGGGACAGCACCGTCGGGGAGACGGCATGGTGCTTCACGCAAGGGGGAAATAAATGTTCGACGAGCGTATTGTCGCCGATCAAGTCAGTCCGGTCGCCAAGCCGAAGATCAGAATCCTGTTCTACACGGACCTGGTCGGATTCACCGGCAACGGCGGCTTCTCATTGGGAATCGTCCGAGATCTGCTCTTGGCGAATCAGCCTTTCTTCGCCGAGTTCGAGATCGATTTGATCAATCGGCACGAGGGTGGGCACGCCGCCAGGAAACTCACTTCCGAGGTTCTCGGCGGATACCAGCAGGTGTGGTTCTTCGGCATCCTGCCGTGCAATATGCCAGGGGAGCCGGAGAACGAACTCGTGGACGCGGAGGTCGCGGCGCTGCGGGCCTGGATGGACGCCGGTGGTGGCGTGCTCATTTCCGGTGACCACTCGAATCCGCGCCCGCCGGGAGCGGATCCGTCCCTGCCCGCATACCTGAACCTGGGGCGGGCGCTGGGGCACCGGGTCCCGCGCGCGGGCGAGCTGAGGGAGTGGAACGACCGGCCGGACGCGAGTATCGAGTTCAGCCACAACACCCACCAGCCGGATCCGTGGGGCAGCGACATCGACAACGCGATTCCGAACGACCTCGACCCGTACCCGCAGGAACTGATCCTGCGGAAGCGGTTCGGCAGACCGCATCCGTTGTTCCAGGGCAGACGGGGACCGATCACCGTCTTTCCCGACCACATGCACGAGGGGCAGCTGCTCATTCCCGGGCAATTCCCGTCGGACGTGTGGCCGTCGGGGCCCGTCGGCCAGCCGAAGCCCGAGATCGTCGCGCACGGCACCGACAAACGCAACGGGCAGGTCTACGGAGTGTCCAGTGTGTACGACGGTGCGGCCGCCGGAGTCGGGCGAATCGTCGCCGACGCGACGTGGCACCACTATTTCGACATCAACCTGTGGGGTTTCGAGAAAGGCGGTGAGGTGCTCGACCGCCTCACCGAGTATTACGTGAACCTCACGCTGTGGTTGACGCCGAAGCCGGTCAAGGTGGCGGTGAACGCGCAGCTGCTGCACTGGCTTTCCCGCAACATGAGCGTCCGCGCGGTGTTGCCGGAAGGATTCCGGGTTCCGGGGATCACCGCGGCGGGCCTGGTCCGCGAGGTCGGCGGGCAGGCCGTGCTCGACGATCTCGTCTGGCCGCTGGAAGGAACGCCGGTGGTGCCGCCGGAGCTGCTGCTGGGGGCCGTCGTCAAGGAGTCCGTCGCCGCGTTGAGCGATGGGGACTTCGAGGCGTTCGACACGGTGGGCGTCCTCGAACGGGGTCTGCGCGCAGGGGCCGAAGAGTACGCCGCCGAGCTGCGAGCAGCGCTCGGCGACGTCGAAGGTCTTGGCGAGCTGATTTCGCAGGGGCTCCGCTGACTTAGCTAGCGGATTGTGAAGTACAGGAAGGACCCCTTCATTGCGCCTAGCGCCGTGAAGGGGTCCTTCCTGTACTTGAGGTCACTGAGGCGCATGTGGCGACCTGGTGTTCCGTGAAGGACTCCTTGAGGGACCCGGAGTCCCTCAAGGAGTCCTTCACGGAACGGCGGGCACGTCCGCCTGGTCATCGGGCTGGAGTCCGAGCGCGAGGTGGAGCTGGCGTGCCCACCAGCGCACCTGGGCGGCCGAATCGTCCGCCGCGGCTCCGGCGATTCCGGCGCTGCGCCGGAAATCGCTTCCGTAGAGGGTCTCCGTGGCCATCGCCTGGTGCAGGGCGGCGACGGCGAGGCGGGTGTCGTCGAGCGAGCCGCCGGGCGGGCGAAGCCGGTGGAGGGCATCGACGACCGGGTCGAGCATTCCGCTGCCCGGGTCGCGCCAGCCCGCCGAATGCAGCGCCACCGCGAGCTCGCCGTAGCCGTGCCGGTACAGAGCGTGGAGGGCCTCGACGAACTCGAGCAGGTCGGCGTCGTGGTCCAGCCAGCTCGCGAGGAGATCGCGAAGCGCGTCGCGGAGACGGCGGCCGCCATGCCGGAGGAGTTCGGCGAGCAGTTTTTCGCGGTTGCCGAAGTGGTGGGCGACGCCGGCGTCGGTCATGCCGACCCGTGCGGCCACGGCGCGCATCTGGACGGCGGCGACGCCGGACTCGCTGAGCAGCGAAGCCGCGGCGTCGAGGATCAGCCGCCGGGCCTCCTCGGGTGACCGTCGTGCTCGGGGTGTCGTCACGGTCGGCATCGTACCTTGATATGCCAAGGTAGCTACGTTACCTTGAGAGGCCAAGGTAACTGGGGAGGCTGCCATGACTCGGTTCGTGACCACCGAAATCCGTCTTGACCTGGGTGAAGTGACCCTGCGAGGCACAGTGACCGGCGCCGGCCCGACGGTCCTGCTGCTCCACGCGGGCGGCGAACGGCGCGAGGTCTGGGTGCCGGTCGCCGCGGTGCTGGCCCGGCGCGGCTTCCGGTCGGTGGCCTTCGACCTGCGAGGTCACGGGGACAGTTCCGGCCAGGCGACCACGCTCCGGGCCCTGGCCGACGACGTGGCCGGGATGGTCCGGAGCCAGCCCGCGCCGATCGTCCTCGTGGGCGCCTCGGTCGGGGGACTGGCCGCCATCGCCGCCCTGGCGGACCCCGCCGTCGCGAAGCGGGCGGGTGGACTCGTGCTCGTGGATGTCGTGCCCGACATCGAACCGGCCAGGGCGCGCTCGTGGCTCGATTTCCACGGACTCGCCGGCCGCTACACCCGACTCGTGGAGGACGTCCTCGGATCGGGGTCCGCCCTGCTCGCCACGGCCGGGGCCCTGGACATGCCTATCCTGGTGGTGCGCGCCGGGCAGGGATCGCCCCTCGGCGAAGCCGATGTGCGCCGTCTTCGCGCGGCCAACCGGCGGGTCACCGTCGTCCGCGTTCCGGCGGCGGGTCACCTCGTCGCCAGGGACGCTCCGGAGGAGCTCGCGAACCTCGTCTCGGAGTGGCTCTGTGGCATCGGTCACGGGACGGTTTCGGCACCTGTGCCGGGCGGGCAAGATCTGCGATAGAGCGGACGCGGCGCAGGTGAACGACAAGTCGTGCACTCGGCGCTACCAGTTGGTAACTTATTGTCGGGCCATCGAAAACCCCATAAGAGACCGCCTCATCGCGCTGCCTACAATGTCGGGCATGACCTACAGCGAACCAGCGCGATCAGCTGCCCCCCGCACCGGATCGCTGGCGTCCGCCTCCTCCTCGGCCGTGTTGGCGAGGGGAATCACCATTTATGGATGCGGACAGGACGAGGCCGCCCTGTTCCGGGAGATGGCTCCTCGTTTCGGCATATTGCCGACCATTGTCGAGGAACCGGTATCCGAGGCCAATATCGGGCTGGTCTCCGGAAACAGGTGCATCAGCATCGGTCACAAGACCAAGGTCACGAATTCCATTCTTCTCGCGCTCGCCGAAGCGGGCGTGAAATACATCTCCACGCGGAGCATCGGCTTCAACCACATCGATGTGGAATACGCGGCGAGCGTCGGTATCACCGTCGGCAACGTCGCCTACTCGCCCGACAGCGTCGCCGACTTCACGCTGATGCTGATGCTGATGGCCGTGCGGAACGCCAAGTCCATCGTCCTCCGCACCGACGTCCACGACTACCGGCTGGACGAGGTGCGCGGGAAAGAGCTGCGCGATCTGACCGTCGGGGTGGTCGGAACCGGGCGAATCGGTGTCGCGGTCCTCGACCGGCTGCGTGGTTTCGGCTGCCGGGTGCTGGCCTACGACACGGTCCTCACCGCGTCGGCCGATTACGTCCCGCTCGATGAATTGCTCGAGCAGAGCGACATCGTGACGCTCCATGTGCCGCTCAACACGGATACCCATCATCTTCTCGACCGGGAGAACATCGGTCGGATGAAGGACGGCGCGTACATCATCAACACCGGACGTGGTCCGCTCATCGAAACCGAAGCCCTCATTTCGGCATTGGAAAGCGGCAAACTGGGCGGCGCGGCGCTGGATGTCCTCGAAGGCGAGGAAGGGATCTTCTACGCCGACTGCCGGAACAAGCCCATAGAGAGCAACACGTTGCTGCGGTTGGAAAAACTGTCGAACGTGCTCATCAGTCCGCATACCGCCTATTACACGGACCACGCGCTGAGCGACACCATCGAAAACTCCATCATCAATTGTCTCCAATTCGAAAGCGGGAAGTAGCATGGATAGGTTGAAAATCGGAATTCTGTTCGGCGGTCTTTCCGAAGAACATCCTATCTCCATCAAATCTGCGCGCGAGGTCCAGAAGCACCTCGACCTCGAGAAGTACGAGCCGTTCTACATCGGGATCACCCAGAGCGGTGCCTGGATGCTGTGCGATGGCCCCGCCGAGGATTGGGAGAGCGGGAACGTCCGCCCGGCCGTGCTGTCGCCGGACCGCGCTACACGCGGGCTGCTCGTCCTTGACGAGGGCAAGTACGAGACGATCGCCCTCGACGTGGTGCTGCCGGTCCTGCACGGCAAGTTCGGCGAAGACGGTGCGGTGCAGGGCCTGCTGGAGTACTCCGGCATCCCCTACGTCGGCTGCGACGTCCCGAGCTCGGTCATGTGCATCGACAAGGCCCTCACCTATTCCGTCGTCCGCGGCGCGGGGATCGCGACGCCGACCTTCTACATCGTCACGCCGGACAACGACGTCGACCCGGATCAGCTGAACTACCCGGTCTTCGTGAAGCCCGCCCGCTCCGGCTCGTCGTTCGGCGTCAGCAAGGTCTCCGCGAAGGAAGAGCTGCCCGCCGCGCTGGCGGAGGCGCGCCAGTACGACGCGAAGATCCTGATCGAAGAGGCCGTCGTCGGCAGCGAGATCGGCTGCTCGATCCTCGGCAACGGCGAGGACCTGTTCGCGGGCGAGGTCGACCGGGTCGCGCTGACCCACGGCTTCTTCAAGATCCACCAGGAGGAGAGCCCCGAGACCGGCTCCGAGAACTCCAGCTTCATCGTCCCCGCCGACATTCCGGACGAGTCGCGTGACCTCGTCCAGAAGACGGCCAAGGTCATCTACCGTGCCCTGGGCTGCCGCGGCCTCGCGCGCGTCGACCTGTTCCTCAAGGAGGACGGGAGCGTGGTGCTCAACGAGGTCAACACCCTGCCGGGCCTGACCTCGTACAGCCGTTACCCGCGCATGATGAACGCCGCCGGCCTCTCGCTCGGCGACGTGATCGACCGGTTGGTGAACCTGACGCTGGCGGGCCGTGACGAATGAACGATGATTTCGTCTTCGTGGACGAGGTCGTCTCCGGAATCCGCTGGGACGCCAAGTACGCCACGTGGGACAACTTCACCGGCAAACCGGTGGACGGGTACCTGGTGAACCGCATCGCCGGCACGCGCGCGTTCTGCGTGGCGCTGGAGAAGGCGCGGGACAGGGCCGGGGAGCTCGGCTTCGGTCTGCTCCTTTGGGACGGCTATCGCCCCCAGCGCGCCGTGGACCGCTTCATGCGCTGGGCGGAAGAGCCCGAAGACGGCCGGAAGAAGTCCAGGCACTACCCGAACATCGAGCGGCCCCAGATGTTCGAACAGGGCTACGTGGCCACCAAGTCCGGCCACAGCCGGGGCAGCACGGTGGACCTGACGCTGTACCACCTGGACACCGGTGAGCTCGCCGAGATGGGTGGCGACCACGACCTGATGGACGTCGTCTCGCATCACGGGGCAGCGGGGGTCACGGAAGAAGCGACGAAGAACCGTGAACACCTCCGCGCTGTCATGGAGGGTTCGGGCTTCAACGCGTACGAGTGCGAGTGGTGGCACTACAACCTGAAGGACGAGCCTTACCCGGACACGTATTTCGATTTCCCGATCGCGTAGGCGAAGCGCCGGGGCGGGCACTGGGTGCCCGCTCCCGGGGCGGCGATCATGATGCCGCGGGTGCCGTGACGGCACCCGCGGCATTTTCGTGCGGGGCGCACGACACGTTCGCGAACATAGGATGATTGGGCGACCGTTTCCGAGTACGGCCATTCCGGGAATTGCCGAATCCGCCGAACGAGGCCGTCTTTCATCCCATGAATGGCGGTTCGGTGCACTTTGTGTGGCTTGTTCGAGTACGGCATCGGTCATCCGGGGGAGGCCGGCCGCGGCCCGCTCGCCGATCGGTGCGCACGGAAAACCTCCACAGGGTCGATCAGGGGACCGTCATCGCGCGACGCCGACGGCGCGGATGACCCGGGACTGTGTTCCACCTTGCCACCGCTCGCTTTGCCGACGCCGTTCCCGGACTCGGCCGTTCGTGTGAATAAGTATCGGGGAGTGGAACACAACCGGCCCGCGGCTGTGATCATCGAGGGGGCGACGGAGCCGTGCGAACGGCCTAACAACGTCTGCGAACAGCCTAACCGGGCGGGCTCGGAACAAGGCGTACGCGGGCGCTTTCCTTATGTGCGCCAAACAGTCAATACCGATCAGAACTTCCGGATATTGATCTTGAGCGTGCCCTTCACTACGAAAATCACACTGTTCGTCAATTGCCGACATGGATTGTTCATGCCATGCTTCGTCTGTGCGCATCAGCTGGGGCTGACGGGATGCGCGCGCATTACTGGGGACTGAGGGGGGTGCGTCGGTGACTTGCGAGCACGCGGCAACCACAGATTTCACCCGGTGAACCTCTGAACCAACCCGGTACGGAGACCATAGGATCGGACATGCCCGAGACCTCGCACTGAAGCGGGTATCGGTTTCGTCAGGCTGACCAGGTGCCGGTCTTGACAAGCCGAAGCCGTCGAGTGTTCGTCTCGCAGATCGCCGTCGGGGCGATGGGAGGATGCCGTTCAGCTTCGGTAGTTCGTCGGAATACGCGCCATCGGTCATCTGGGAGACCGTGGGGGCGGACCGCGATAGGCGGATCTGCCCGGTGGCGCTTGAGGGATCCTCACCGTCGAGGACACCCCGCCCTGCGGCCGAAGCCGGCGTCGGACGGGTTCATGGTGTCCAACCACCGAAGCCAAGCAGTTGGACGGTGGGGTTTCCGTGCCGTGTCTAAAAGTTGATGAATCAAAGAGATTCAATGGGGGCCAGGTGGATCCGACGAGAGTTGACTTGTCCGCTCTCCCTGTCGTCGAAATCGAGCTGTCCCGGCTGTCTTCTGCTTGCTCGCCAAGGACTTCAGGCGAGGACCCGGAGCATGTCGAGACGCTGTTGTCGGCGGAGTGGGAGCTTCCGCCCATTCTCGTTCACCGACCGACGATGCAGGTGGTTGACGGCCTGCACCGGCTGAGGGCGGCACGAGTCAGAGGCGATACGAAAATTTCCGCGAGGTTCGTCGACGGCGCCGAGTCCGACGCCTTCGTCCTCGCCGTGGAAGCGAACATCCGGCACGGGCTGCCGCTTTCCCTCGCCGATCGGAAACGGGCGGCCGTCCAGATCATCGGGACGCATCCGCAGTGGTCGGATCGGCGAGTGGCGTCGGCGACCGGCATTTCCGCCGGAACGGTGGCGGATCTGCGCAAACGTGGTGGTGAGGGCGGAAACGGCGCCAGGATCGGGCGGGACGGGCGGATCCGGCCCGTCGACAGCTCGGAGCGGCGGAAACTCGCCGCCGACCTCATCCGCAACGATCCCGGCCTTTCGCTCCGTCAGGTCGCCAAGCAGGTCGGCATTTCCCCGGAGACCGTCCGGGACGTGCGAGGCAGGCTGGAGCGTGGTGAGAGCCCGACCCCGGACGGCAGCAGGAGACTGCGGACGAAGCCGGATCCGTTGACCCTGACGGAAACCGACCTCGGCCACCGGCTGGACCGGGAACGGCTCACCGTGCTGGAGCGGCTCAAGGCCGACCCCGCGCTGCGGTTGAGCGAGGTCGGCCGGATCCTGTTGCGCATGCTCGCCATGCACTCCATGGACGGGCAGGAATGGGAACGGATCCTGCACGGTGTCCCGCCGCATCTGTACGGCGTGGTCGCCGGGTTCGCCAGGGACCACGCCCGCGTCTGGGCGGGTTTCGCGGATCACCTGGAGAACCGGGCGACGGATCTGGCCGCACGATGATCGCGGACGGCATCGGGTAGGCATCACCTGGGCGAAGGGGGCTTTTTCCGCCACACGCGGGAAAAGACCCCTTCGCCCGGCCATTTTCCTTCGCGGTGCCCAGGCCGCATGGCTCGACATCGCCAGGGGAGCCGCCTAAGAAGTAGAGGTGACCATCGAGAAGGCGCTTGTCGTCGGCACCGGCCTGATCGGCACCTCGGCCGCGCTGTCCCTTCGCGAAAAGGGGGTGACGGTCCACCTCTCCGACATCGACGCGCACGCCGTACGGCTGGCGCGGGAACTCGGCGCCGGCCGCGAATGGACCGGCGAGGAAGTGGATCTGGCGGTGATCGCCGTCCCGCCGCATCTCGTGGGGGAGCGGCTGGCCGAGCTCCAGAAGCGGGGCGCCGCGCGGACGTACACCGACGTCGCCAGTGTCAAGATCGATCCGATCGCCGACGCGGAGCGGCTCGGCTGCGACCTGACCTCTTACGTACCAGGGCATCCGCTCGCCGGACGGGAGCGATCCGGTCCGGGCGCGGCCCGCGCCGACCTGTTCCGTGGCCGCCCGTGGGCGCTCTGTCCCGGAGCCGAAACCGGGGCGGACGCGGTGCGGCGGACCAAGGAACTCGTGGTGCTGTGCGGGGCCGAAGTCGTCACCGTCGGCGCGGCCGAGCACGACGCGGCGGTGGCGCTGGTGTCGCACGCCCCGCATGTGGCGGCGTCGGCCGTGGCGGCGAGCCTGAGAAGCGGTGATGACGTCGCGTTGCGCCTCGCCGGGCAGGGATTGCGCGACGTCACGCGCATCGCCGCCGGGAATCCGTTGCTGTGGCGGAAGATCCTCGAGGGAAACGCGGTGCCGGTGGCGGCGGTGCTGGAGCGGATCGCGGCCGATCTCGCCGCGACGGCGTCGGCGCTGCGTTCCGGCGACCTGGAGGACGTGACGGATCTGCTGCGGCGTGGCGTCGACGGCCACGCCAGGATCCCCGCCGGCAGGTCTTGAGGGGTGGGGGCTACCCCACAAAGGGGCGCCCGACGGCCCCCACATGGGTTTTTGCCACACCCCCCCCCCCCACCGGCCCCCCCCCCCCCCCCCA